>CAOJQZ010000001.1 GCA_948441955.1 uncultured Lachnospiraceae bacterium
TTTTATTGTCAGTCATACTGATAAACCTCCTGTTTACATATAACATTTCTGTAGTATCTATAATAAGTATATTCATTAATTTCAATTTCATTACAAATATTACAAAATTGTTACAAACAGAAGAAAACCTTGTAACTTGTTACACGATATTTTAAGTTATGGTCACAACTTCCATTTCTCCAATATCTGGCTTATACTTTAAGGCTATCGTTGTTTTCCGTAAATGATTGTTTACTGTTGGCAGTTCAATGCAGATATTGAACATCAAATCATCAAATTCATTTTTTCTCAAGTTATAAATATAGTTTGCACATATTTGTTTATATATTTCGCTGACAAAACGTTCTTTATCTTTTTTTGTATATCCCAGCAATTCAACAAGAACTCCCTTTTTTTCTTTACTTTTATCAGTCAAATAATGATCCCATCTATTATCTGAAACATATAAATTGATTTTCTCAATAGAATCAAACTTCGGAAATAAAGCATTAAATGCAAAACTAATATCTTCTTTATCTGGCAATTCACTTTCTATTTTATAACTCAAAAATGATTGATAGCTGTCGTCATTTATGCTTAAAATTGAGAAACCATGATCTTCAAACGGAAATCCAATTATATTAACATTTTTATTATCTGGATAATCTACGGGATGAGGCATAATGATTTTTCTTCTATTTTTTATACATACACACGGTAGAATATTCGAAATATATGTTTTGAATTTAGAACGATATGTTAAATCCGCAAAGCCTGTAAACCACGGAAATGGCAGTAAACCCTCCACAATTTTCAGCCGTTGATTTCCAGTCAGCCTATTAATATAAATCAGATAATACTGGCTACTATGCATATACTCAGACTCATGACATCTTGCTAGCACATCATTCATTGCTACCTGTAATATTTGCTGAAACTCACTATTTCCGTCAGATAAAATATCAATATAATCACCACCCAAAATACTACATGTACTTTCCTTATCCAAAAGGGGGATTAATCTTTCAAAAACATAATATCCATAATTAGGACAATCTATTTTCATCGAATCCATAATAAAGCAGGTTTCATACATGTCTTTATCTTGATTAGGAATTAATGCGCCTTGTAATTTGGTATAATCAATACCTTTTGCTTTTAACTGTTTTTGCAATATCTCAAATCCATCCTGAATAGCTTCATATACATCTTTATCATTAAGTTCAAAACAAGATTTCATCAAAGGGTATAAAAGAAAGTTTTTAGTATCAAATGTATAAATCATCGTTCTATCCTCGGTATTTTTAAATAAGTCAGGCTCCATTCCTCTTCGCGGCATCTCGCTTGACGGGCATATGCCCTATAAATAAAAAGCCGGGAAAACATTCCTGCAAGCAGGAGTTTTCCCGGCTTTCTTATCTGCATGGCCTATTTTTGCACAATATTTATAATCTTTTTCGGAACATATATTTCTTTCACAACAGTTCCGGTAATCTTATCTGCAATGGCTTCTCTTCCTGCTGCAATGGCTTCTTCTTTAGAAATATCAACCGGTATTGAAATAACAGCCTTTGTCTTTCCGTTAAGCTGTACCGGGACTTCAATCTCATCATCCTTCATAGCCTCTTCGTCATAAACCGGCCAGCCGGCTCTGAATACGCTTCCTTCATGCCCTAACTGCTCCCAGGCCTCCTCTGCAATATGAGGTGCAAACGGGGAAAGAAGCACCGCCATAGTGGATAGTGTTTCAAGATCAATGCCTCCTGCATCCTTGGCAAGCTCAATCAGCTTATTATTGTGCTCCATGAAGCCGGAAATCGCCGTATTCAGACTGAAACTTTCCAGACGGGTCGTAATGTCCTTAATAAACCTGTGGCGCTCCTTAATCATCTCTTTTGTTGCAGCCACATCCGCATCCCTGCTGTCCATAACAAGATTCCAGAATCTCTTAAGGAATCGGTTCACACCATCAATTCCCCTGTCGTCCCACTCAGCGTCTAACTCCGGCGGACCTACAAACAGTTCATACATTCTTAAGGAATCGCACCCGTAATCTCTTACCAAATCATCAGGAGACACTACATTCCCTTTGGACTTGCTCATTTTAATTCCGTTTTTCCCGGTAATCATTCCCTGGTTAAACAGCTTGTGAAACGGCTCGTCAAAATCCACAACACCGATATCACACAGGAACTTTGTATAAAATCTTGAGTACAGAAGATGAAGCACCGCATGCTCCACACCGCCGATATACATATCTACCGGAAGCATCTCATCTGCCTTTTCCCTCGAAACAAGCTCTTTATCATTATGGTTGTCCACATAACGAAGGAAATACCAGGAAGATCCTGCCCACTGGGGCATTGTATTTGTCTCACGCTTTGCCGGCTTTCCGCATACCGGACACGTACAGTTTACCCACTCGTCAATAGCTGCAAGAGGTGATTCCCCGGTTCCTGTAGGCTCATAGGACTCTACCTCTGGAAGTCGAAGGGGCAGTTCTTCCTCCGGCACCGGCACACAGCCGCAGTCCGGACAGTGTACAATGGGAATCGGCTCTCCCCAATAACGCTGACGGGAGAATACCCAGTCACGGAGCTTATAATTGACAGTCGCACGGCCTAATCCCCTCTCCTCAATCATATGAGGAGCTTCCTTTTTAAGAACTGCAGATTCCATACCGTTCCACTCACCGGAGTTAATCATTGTTCCGCTGGCTTCCGTGTAGGCTTCTGTCATATTTTCAATTTCTTCTCCATCCTTTGCAATAACCTGTACTATCGGAATACCAAACTTTTTTGCAAACTCAAAGTCACGGTCATCATGGGCAGGCACGCACATAATTGCTCCCGTACCGTAATCGGCAAGTACATAATCTGACAGCCAGATCGGCGTCTTCTCTCCGTTTAACGGATTCACCGCATAGCTTCCTGTAAATACGCCTGTTTTTTCCTTATCCTGCATACGGTCTACGTTGGATTTCATAGACGCGTCATAAATGTACTTTTCTACCGCCTCTTTTGCCTCCTCCGTAGCAAGAGACGCTGCCAGCTCATGCTCCGGCGCCAAAACCATAAAGGTAGCGCCATATAAGGTGTCCGGCCTTGTGGTATAAACAGTAATCTTCTCTTCTCTTCCGTCAACCGGAAAATCTACCTCTGCGCCGTAGGATTTGCCAATCCAATCTGTCTGCATCTTCTTAACCTTTTCCGGCCAGTCAAGCTTGTCAAGATCATTTAACAGCCGCTCCGCATAGGCGGTAATCTTCAGCATCCACTGACGCAGATTCTTCTTTGTCACCTCTGCTCCGCAGCGCTCGCACTTTCCATTTACCACCTCTTCATTTGCAAGGCCTGTCTTACAGGACGGGCACCAGTTAATGGGAAATTCCTTCTCATAAGCAAGCCCTTCCTTAAACATCTTTACAAAGATCCACTGGGTCCATTTGTAAAAATCAGGATCCGTTGTATTTACCTCTCTGTCCCAGTCGTAAAGAGCAGCGATTTCATTAATCTGCTTTTTAATATTTTTTACATTCTCTGCTGTTGAAACAGCAGGGTGGACACCCATCTTAATCGCATAATTCTCCGCCGGAAGGCCGAAGGCATCCCAACCCATTGGATGTACGATATAATAGCCCTGCTGAAGCTTATACCTGCTCCACACATCGGAAATAACATAGCCTCTCCAATGGCCTACATGAAGGCCGTTTCCTGACGGATATGGGAACATGTCGAGACAGTAATACTTCTGCTTTTTGTTTCCATCCTCACCGATTTCCGGGTTCACGGGCTCCTCAGCCCACTTCTCTCTCCACTTTTTCTCAATCGCTTTATGATTATAAGGGATTTTCGACATTTTTCTTACTCCTTATCTACCCTTTGTACACTGAGGGTACATTTCTTTATATCTTCATAATTATAAGAAGAATGTGAATATAAGTCAAGTAATTTTAGACTTCTTTCCCGTCAATAAACACATGCTTCACCTTTGTCGATACTTCAAAAGGGCAGCCGTCCATGATAACCATATCTGCATCCTTCCCGGCTTCAAGGGAGCCTACCCGGTCCGCTATCCCGGCATGTCTGGCAGGATTAATCGTAACAGCCTGCAGAGCAGCAAAGGGGTCCATGCCGGCCTGCACTGCCAAACCCGCGCACAGCGGAAGATATTCCTGGGGAATTACCGGGGAATCCGTGATAATGGACACCTGACAGCCTGCAGCTGCCAGAACACCCGGCGTCGTCCAGCTTCTGTTACGCAGCTCATACTTGGATGCACTGGTGAGCGTAGGGCCTACTGCCAAGGGAACATTTTCTTTTGCCAGCTCTTCCGCAATCAGGTGCCCCTCTGTCACATGCTCCAGCGTAATTTTAACACCGAACTCTCTGGCAATACGAAGAGCCGTGAAAATGTCCTCTGCTGCATGGGCATGAGCCTTTAACGGCATCTCACCTTTCATCACAGGAATCAAAGCTTCCAGCTTCATGTCAAAGGCCGGCTTCTTAAACAAATCGTCCCCCGCGGCTTCTTTTTTCTCCATATATTCTCTGGTCCTAAAAAGCATATCCCGCAGGATTGCCGCAGTACTCATACGGCATGAATCCTTTTTTTCTCTGTAAACTCTCTTAGGATTCTCTCCGAAAGCACATTTCATGGCCACGTTATCTTTCACAACCATGTCCTCCACTCTCCTGCCTGCCGTCTTAATAGTGACAAAAGTCCCGCCCAGTACATTCGCGCTGCCAGGGCCTGTGCAGACACAGGTCACGCCTGCTTTAGCCGCAGCGGAAAACGCAGCGTCCATTGGCTTCACACCATCAATTCCACGCAGATGGGGAGTAACGATATCATTCAGTTCGTTATAATCCATCCCCTCATAACCGATTCCGTAGCCGTCGAGGCCAATATGTCCGTGGGCCTCCACGAAACCGGGATACACATGAAGTCCCTCTGCGTCCACAATCCGAACCCCCTCTTTTATCTCCAGATGTTCGCCGATAGCTTTAATCTTACCCCTTTCTACCAGAATGTCTCCCTGGCAGGCTTCCTCATGTACAGCGTCATGAATCCATCCATTTTTTACATATAACATAATCTTAACCTCCTGTGCCTTTTGGCTCTTATTTACAGCCTTTCAGGCAATTTTACACTTATTATAGCAAAAAAGCAATTTACAGCCAATTTTAAATTATAGTTGTTCCAACCCTTTCTTTCGTGTATAATAGAAATAAGTAAACGGTACTGAAAAAATTCAGTATAATATGATACATAAAGGAGAGTTCGCCAATGGTAAATTTATTAACAGGCCCGAAAGGGAGCGGCAAGACACAACAGATGATCGAGCTGGCTAACAAAAAAGCGAAGGAATGCAACGGAAATGTTGTTTTTATCAAAAAAACCCACAGAGATACCGCAAGTGTAACCTTTGACATCCGTACCATCTGTATGGATGATTATACCTCCATTACTAACATTGATGAATATATCGGATTTTTATATGGTATGTACAGCTCTAATCATGATATTGAGAACGTATTTATCGACGGCATTTTAAAACATGCTGATATTTCACTTGATAATATGCCCGAATTTGCTGAAAGACTGAAAAAAATATCGGCCGAGTGCGGAATTGATTTCTATGTAAGTATCAGCGCTGCGGCAGATGATCTCAAGGATCTGAATGAAGACGGCATAAGTTTTATAAATTAAAGTCTATACTTAAAGCTTCAGGGGACGGAAATCACCGTCCCCTGTGTTTTTATTCTCTGCCTTCCTCTTTTTCAAAGGTAAGTGACATTACTGTATTCGCCTTCTCCCCTTCCTTATATTCCATCGTAACTTTCTGTCCTTCCTCACATCTTACTACATCTATAAAGTCTACTACAGAAATATCAAATATATCGTCAGAATCTGTAACCATAAGGTAGTAATGGGAGGTTCCGTCAATAACCGCCTGAGCAATCCTTGTTATTTCACCTGTTACCGTCAGCACCTCCCTTACATCCTTTTCTGCCTCTTTCACGCCGCTGCTTAAAAGAAGCTCCAGATAATTCTCTTCGCACTGACTTACACTGTCGCCGATGGCCACAATCTGATACTTCTGTACATTCACCATTGCATATTTCTTTACGAGCCCTGCATCATCCTTTAAAGCAATAAAATACGTAGGCTCTCCGGATATATTAAGGAGCAGCGGGAATGTAGCAGTATAATGGAGGTTCTGCACCTGCCCTTCCGCGGAAGACATGGCTGATGATTCTGTAGCGCCCTCCACCTCGTAGTATTTTGTTTCCATAGTTCTCTGATTAGAAAGCACAAATCCCACATTGGACTGATCTCCATTTACAGATGTAACTCCGGTATACATCCACACATCATCCTCTAAGGCAAGATAATTATATCCATCTGTGGTTCTTAAGCAGTCCTTCTGACTTAAGACACTGTTAAAGAACCCATGTTTGAGAGTTCCATAATAATCAAAAAGCTCAACTAAAAGATCCGCCGAGTAGGCACGGTCAATCCACTCCGGCGCATCCTCTACATTATAGGTTTTCATCTCCCCGGTCACTGCATTGCAGATTACCACCTTTCCAACCGTCTCACCGCCAAATAGACCAATATTAAACTTCTTAACCGGTGCAATCCAGTATGGCACGCCGTCATCGTCAATCTCAAAGCTCAGCGTTCCATAGATATAGGTAGGATGCGCAAACCTCAAATGCCGGTAAATATTCCGGTTAAAATGCTCGCAGGTCATATATTTCATACCCTCTTCCAGCTTCACAATCTCCGTATTCTGGGTTGCCATATTAATGCGGATATACGCCGGAATTCCTTCCGAACGGTTTGTCAGCCATTTGATCAGACTTGCATATTTGAGCGGCGATACACGAACCGGATTATCCTTATAGTTGATCTGAGAATAAATTTCATCCGCCTCAAACTGAGAAACCATATCCACCATACTTCCCATTTTACGATCACCCAGAAGCTCTGCCGTATCCTTATCAAGAAGAGGTATTCTATCAAAGGAAAGCTCTTCTACATCATTCGCAAAGTTTCCTTCCTCCACCTGCATAAGCTGCTGATATTTCTTCGCATTGACAATCGGAGAGGAAAGAATGGTGCCGATAATATAAACTGCCAAAACCGCCAGTATCAAAGCGCCAAAGCACTTTACAACCCTGTTCTCCCTAAGCTCATCTTTTCTTAATCTTTTTCTTACCCCGTACGCAGCCAAAAGCACAAGGAGCAGGAAAATCCCCATCATCCATGTATCCGATGAATGAATATTAATTGCCGGAAGCGTAACATAATAATACACTGCCAGCGCAATTAATATAATCAGACCAACGAGTAATTTTTTCTTTCCCTTCATATACATACCTCCATTAAAATCTTTTCCTCCATGAAAATGCCGTAAGCAGCATCAGGAAAGGGAATATCTCCAGACGTCCTGCCAGCATATCAAAACAAAAGACCAGCTTGGACAATATGGAAAAATCAGCAAAGTTTCCGGCAGGGCCTGCTTCTGCAAGGCCCGGACCTATATTATTAAGGGTAGCCATTACTGAACTGAATGTAGTCGCGAAATCTTTGTTATCAAGTGAAACAAGTAAAACGGACAGGATCACAATCCCCGCATACGCCATAAGATAAACATAAACACTCTTTAAAATGTCCCCACTCATCTTCTTTCCGTTAACACGAATAATATTGACGGATTGGGGATGCACCAGCCGCTTCAGTTCCTGCTTAATGCTTTTAAATACGATCAAAACCCTTGATACCTTGATACCGCCTCCTGTAGACGACGCGCTCGCTCCCACTACCATCAAAAGGACTAATATACACTGAGAAAACATAGGCCACACATTATAATCCGCTGTCGCATAGCCGGTAGTTGTAATGATTGATGCAACCTGAAAAACCGCATACCGAAAAGCTGTGAGCGGATTAGGATAATGTTTTCCAAGGTTGATGGTAAGCATTACGGCTGCCGCCGCAATAATCCCTAGATATGTTTTTAATTCTTCATTTTTCCAGACAGACTTTCCTTCGCCAATCAGCAGAAAAAAATACAGATTAAAATTCACTCCAAATAAAATCATAAATACAGAGATCACTCCGTCAATATAAGCGCTGTTAAAATGTCCCACACTTGCCGCATAATTAGAAAAACCGCCTGTTCCGGCTGTACCAAAGGCATGAATCAGGCTGTCAAAAACATTCATTCCTCCTATAATAAGAAGTGCAATCTCCAGCACTGTCATTCCAAAATACATACCGTACAAAATCCTCGCCGTTGACATTGTTTTAGGAACAAGCTTATCCTTTTCAGGTCCCGGCACCTCTGCACGCATAAGATACATAGAATTCTTTTTATCAAGTGTTGTCAGCACCATAACAAAAACCAGCACTCCCATACCGCCTATCCAGTGAGAAAAGCTTCTCCAGAACAGCATACACTGCGGCAGCGCCTCCACATCTCTCAATATAGAAGATCCTGTTGTGGTAAAACCTGATACCATCTCAAAAAAAGCATCTACGTAACCCGGAATACATCCGGAAATCGTAAAAGGAAGCGCCCCAAATAAAGACCATAAGATCCATGCGCTGGCCACAATAATCATTCCGTCTCTTCCGTATATAGACGGCGCCTCCGGTTTCCTCCGCCCGAAAATGATATATATCAGTATGAGAACAGCTACCGGAACAAGAAAGGCTGCGGCCTCCTTCATTTCTCCGTAAAGTAATCCTACAAACGCCGGAAGAATCAAAAGAATGGACTCTACCCCCAGCATCTTTGCTAAAATATAACGTATCATCTTTGTATTCATTACTCTTTTTTCGTCTCCCCTATGCAAGTATATCCTTTAATTCTCTGATTGTATGCTCCTTCGTTACCACAATTACACTGTCGCCAACCTCCAGATGATCGTCACCATTGGGAATGATAACTCTGCGCTTTCTTCCAATACAAGCAATCAAATGATTTTCCTTTGTAGGAAGATCCTTAAGAGGAATATTCGTGTACTCACATTCCTGTTTAATAATATATTCCTGCGCCTCTACCCTTCCATTTACAAGGCGGTACATTGTCTCCACATTTGCATTACTGTAAGAATTCATTCTGGCCTTTACATAATTTAAAATCGCATTGGCCGCCGCCCCTTTCGCTGAAATAGTACTGTCTATGCCAAGACCTTCCACCATCTGCGCCCTTGTCTCGTTATTTATTTTTGCAATAATCTTTTCCACTCCCTGGGTCTTCGCATACAGCGACATGATAATATTCTCCTCATCCATTCCTGTCAGCGCAACAAATGCGTCTGCATTCTGAATTCCTTCCTCCAAAAGAAGATCCTGATCCGCTGCGTCTCCGTTTATAATCATGGCTTTCGGAAGCTGCTCGCACAGCTCTTCACATCGTACTTTATTTTTCTCTATAATCTTCACCTGCATTCCGGCCTGCAAAAGCTGAACTGTCAGATAAAAGCATAAATGGCCTCCTCCGCAAATCAATACATTTTTTACCTTTGCATTCTTTCTGCCAAGTGATTTAAAAAAGTTTTTCAGGTTTTCGTGAGCCGCCGCTATATGAAGCTTATCTCCTGATCTCAGCACAAAGTCACCGCCTGGAATATAGACGTCCTTCCCCCGCTTCACGGCACATACAAGAATTTTTATTTTGTATTTTCTATATATCTCTGCAAGAGATATATCCGCAAGCTGACTCCCGTCACGGACAGGATATTCCACCAGTTCCACCCGCCCTTTCATGAAGGTTTCTACCTTATTTGCCTCAGGAAATAAAAGTACCCTTGCAACTTCATTTGCCGCCGCAAGCTCCGGATTAACTGCCATACTCAGATGCAGATCCGCTTTGAGCATATCAATCTGCCTGTAATATATTGGATTACGAAGTCTTGCAATCGTATGCTTCGCCCCTATCTTTCTTGCAAGAAGACAGCTTAGCATATTCATCTCATCAGAAGATGCACACGCAATCACAAGATCAGCATTAGGTACGTCGGCCTGCTTCTGTATCTCTACATCCGCGCCATTTCCCGTAATACAAAAAATGTCCATCTGATTCAGCGCTGCCTGTAGTTTTCCCTCATTCTGGTCAATCAATACAATATCATAATCCTCTTCGGACAGCTGTGTTGTCAGCTTGTGCCCCACCTTGCCGTCACCTATAATTACAATTCTCATTTTTAAATTCCTCTTTATGCATTTTTCATGTATTTCATCACGACAAGGGAATTATAGCACCTTTATATCAAGAAAAAAAGCCCCAAACGGGCTTTTCTTCTCTCATTTTTCTTTATTCCTCAGAAGCTCTCTTTGCAATCTCTGCCTCCTGAACGTCAGACGGTGCCTGCTCATAGCGGGCGAACTCATATTCATAAGTCCCCCGTCCGCCTGTCATGGAACGGAGCGTTGTACAATATCCAAATAAACCTGTCATAGGAACGTCCGCCTCAATTACCTGTCCGCCTGTTCCTGTAGGATTCATTCCAAGCACCCGTCCGCGGCGTTTATTAAGATCTCCCATTACGTCCCCTGTGTAATCATCCGGAACCGTCACTTTTACAGATGCAATAGGCTCTAAAAGAATCGGGCCTGCCTCCATAAAGCCTTTCTTAAACGCCTGAATCGTTGCTGTCTTAAAAGCCATTTCAGAAGAATCTACCGGATGATAGGAACCGTCATAAAGTACTGCCTTAACGCCCACTACCGGATATCCGGCCAGCGGTCCCTTCACAACGGAATCCTGAAGCCCTTTCTCCACTGCCGGGAAGTAGTTCTTTGGAACTGCGCCTCCTACTACCTCTTCTTCAAATACATAAGGCGTCTCCATATCGCCGGACGGCTCAAAACGCATCTTCACATGTCCGTATTGTCCGTGTCCGCCGGACTGCTTCTTATATTTTGTATCAACATCTGATTTCTTCTTAATCGTCTCTCTGAATGCAACCTTCGGTGTCTCTAATAATACTTCGCATTTATATCTCTCAGCCAGTTTGCTTACAACAATCTCCAGATGCTGATCACCCATGCCGTAGATAAGAGACTGACGGTTCTCACTGTCATTTACAGACTTGAGCGTGACATCCTCTGCCATCATTCTCTGCAATGCCTGGGACACTTTATCCTCATCACCCTTATTTTTTGTTGCATACTTCATATATGTATAGGGTTTTGAATACTCTGTCTTGCCATAAAGAATCGGAGTTGTCTTCGCAGACAGGGTATCTCCTGTTTTTGTATTGGTAAGTTTACCGATTGCTCCTATATCTCCTGCGAAAAGTTCGCTTACTTCTACCGGCTTATTTCCAACCATTGTGTAGATTTTTCCAAGCTTCTCATCTGTTTCTGATTCTGTGTTATAAAGAACATCCTCCCCCTTTAACACACCGGAACATACCTTTACAAAAGAATACTTTCCAATAAAAGGATCTACCATTGTCTTAAATACATAAGCCGATTTTGCCTTTGCGAAATCATAATCCGCCTCATAAATTTCATTTGTCTTACGGTTGATTCCCGCGCATTCCCTGCAGTCAGGACTTGGGAAGAATCTAACGATATCAGACAGCAGATTTGCAACGCCCTGTGCCTGAATATTTGAGCCCATAGCAACCGGGACAATGCTTCCCTCCATAACCTCTGTACGCATCGCCGCACGAATCTCCTCAACTGAGAATTCCTCGCCTGCAAAATAACGATCCATAAATTCCTCGCTGGTTTCTGCAACCGCTTCCAGAAGCTTCTCCCGATAGCTCTCCAGATTTGGTCTGCAGTAATCCGGAATCTCACATTCCTCTCTCTGACCAACGCCTGTATAACGTCTTCCGGCGTTTTTAATAATATTTACATAGCCTACCAGCTTCTCGTTCTCACGAATCGGCTGGAAATGCGGCGCAATCACCTTGCCATATCTATCATTCAGGTCCTCTACTACCTGACGGAAGCTTGCATCGTCCACATCCATCTCTGTAACATACACCATTCTCGGAAGTTTATACTTATCGCACAGCTCCCATGCCTTCTCCGTGCCGACCTCAACACCGGCCTTACCGGATACTACGATGATCGCTGCATCTGCCGCGCTCACTGCTTCTTCCACTTCACCTACGAAATCAAAATATCCCGGAGTATCAAGAACGTTGATCTTCGCCTTCTCCCATTCAATCGGAATCAGAGTTGTACTGATTGAAAATCCACGCTTCTGCTCCTCTTTATCAAAATCACTAATTGTATTTTTGTCAGATACCTTTCCCATACGATTAGTTGCTCCTGATACATAAGCCATAGCTTCGGCAAGACTTGTCTTTCCGCAACCTCCGTGTCCCAAAAGGACGACGTTCCTGATTTCGTCAGTTCTATAAACCTTCATATTCTCGCTGCCTCCTTGCATTAGTAAAAATCTCATGTATATATTGTACTAAAAAAGGGGCAGTATTACAACTCTTTTGTGCAAACTTTATTTGTCGCTTTTTTGCTTTAAAGTACTATAGTATTGACAAACAATACCCTTCGGTCTAAAATGGGGACAGGGTATTTTCAATCTGGGACGTAGTATTTTTAAAAATACTACGTCCCCAAAAAAGGATGGCAAGCAGATGACACCAAAAAATAATAAGAAACAGAAAATAGGTTTTATAGGTCTCGGCCTGATTGGCGGCTCTATTGCAAAAGCGATCCGCCAATATTATCCGGAATTTGATATTGTAGCATTCGATAAAAATAAAGAAGCGCTGGCGCTGGCGGTACAGGAAGAAGTGATAGATGTTGCGGCGGCGGCGATTGATGACAATTTTCGTAATTGCAGCTATATCTTTTTATGCGCTCCGGTTTCCTGTAATACGGCCTATTTAAAACAGATAAAAGAATATCTGCATGACGGCTGTATTCTAACAGATGCAGGAAGTGTGAAAACAAATATTCATATGGAAGTAAAACGGCTTGAAATCGAGGAATATTTTATCGGAGGACACCCAATGGCCGGATCAGAAAAAAGCGGCTATACCAATTCGAAGGCTATGCTGATTGAAAACGCTTACTATGTTCTGACGCCTTCCGCCCTTGTTTCAGAGGAAAGGCTTGCGGCATATCAGGCGTTTGTCAGAAATCTGAAAGCAATTCCTGTTATTCTTAATTATGAGGAGCATGATTATGTAACAGGCACCATTAGTCATCTGCCTCATATTATCGCTTCGTCTCTTGTGAATTTTGTACGGGATACGGACACGAAGGATGAGCTTATGAAAAATCTTGCCGCCGGCGGCTTTAAGGATATCACTCGAATCGCCTCCTCTTCTCCGACCATGTGGCAGCATATCTGTCTGAAGAACGGAAGGAACATTTCCCAGCTTCTTAATTCCTACATCAGTACCCTTATAAGGGTAAAAAAACTGATAGATACTTCGGATGAACAGGGACTCTATCAGTGGTTTGACTCCTCCAGAAGCTACCGGAATTCCATTCCTGCATCCTCGGCAGGTCCAATAAAGAAATCCTACGCCATATATTGCGATATTATTGATGAAGCAGGCGGAATTGCCGCCATTGCCACAATCCTTGCATCCAACGGCATCAATCTGAAAAATATTGGAATTATTCATAACAGAGAATTTGAAGAAGGGGTTCTGCGTATTGAATTTTATGATGAAGCTTCATCAAAAAAAGCTTCCTGTCTGCTGCAGAAATTCAGGTATATTGTATATGAGCGATAAGATCATCACAAAAAAGACTGGATTACGCGGTGAAATCACCGTACCGGGAGATAAATCCATTTCCCATCGTTCCATCATGCTTGGTTCCATTGCTCTTGGAACTACTGAGATTACAAATTTTTTAGAAGGGGCTGACTGTCTCTCTACCATTTCCTGTTTTAGGAAAATGGGTGTAAAAATTGATCAGAAATCCAACACTGTCCTTGTAAAGGGAAGGGGCATGCGAGGGCTTACCGCGCCGGAAACAATATTAAACACAGGGAACAGCGGCACAACAACCCGCCTTATATCCGGAATTCTGGCCGGACAGCATTTTACTTCTATTCTTTCCGGAGACGCCTCTTTGAATTCCAGGCCAATGGATCGGATTATTACTCCTCTTAGGGAAATGGGAGCCGATATTGCAAGTATAGACAGAAATAACTGCGCGCCTCTTAAAATAAAGCCGGGATTTTTAAAAGGAATTTCCTATTATTCTCCTGTTGCCTCGGCACAGGTCAAATCTGCCGTCCTGCTGGCGGGGTTATACGCTGAAGGCTCCACACGTGTAACTGAGCCGGCACTCTCCAGAAATCATACAGAACTGATGCTTACCAGCTTCGGCGCTTCTGTAACATCGCTTTCTCTTACAGACGGAAGCTCTGCCGCTGAAATAAATTCTTGCAGCGAATTATACGGGCAGCAAATCTGTGTTCCCGGAGACATTTCCTCGGCAGTGTACTTTATCGCCGCCGGCGTTCTGGTTCCCGGCTCCGAACTACTGATTAAAAATGTAGGTATAAATACTACACGATCAGGCTTCCTTAAAGTATGTGATACAATGGGCGCAGACATTACTCTTATGAATAAATCCGTCACAGGGGGAGAACCCCGTGCAGATATTTTAGTCCGTACAAGCAGGCTGAAAGGCACAAGCATCGGAGGGGAACTGATTCCGACTTTGATTGACGAACTTCCAATGCTGGCTGTTATGGCGGCCTGTGCAGAAGGCACAACTGTCATGAAAGACGCTGCCGAGCTTAAGGTAAAGGAGACAAATCGTATTGACACAATTACCGCCGGACTTCTTGCAATGGGCGCGGATGTCACGCCGACAGACGACGGAATGATCATTAAAGGAAAAGGAAGTCCCGGTAAATACAATACTCCCCTTAAAGGAGCGGATGTACAGAGCTGTTTCGATCACCGTATTGCCATGTCTTTTGCCATTGCCGGACTTGCTGCTGACGGCGAAACAAAAATTTCAGACAGTCAATGTGTAGATGTTTCTTATCCGGGATTTTTTAATGATTTAGATAAGCTTTCTTCAGACTAGAAAAATCATATTAATAAAATATGCCGCCTGAGGCTTATCAGGCGGCATATCAATTGTCTAAATACGGGCTGCTCCGCTTCTCTCCGCCGCCTCTGCTACTGCAGCTGCCACTGCGGATCCTACCCTTTCGTCAAATGCTGCGGGAATAATATAATCTGCGCGCAGCTCTTCATCCGAAATCAAACCTGCCAGCGCATTCGCCGCCGCAATCTTCATCTCATTGTTAATATCACTTGCACGCACGTCAAATGCTCCGCGGAAAATTCCCGGAAACGCCAGTACATTATTGATCTGATTCGGAAAATCACTCCGTCCGGTAGCTATGACTGCAGCTCCCCCTGCCATTGCATCCTCCGGAAAGATTTCAGGCGTTGGATTTGCACACGCAAAGATGATTGCATCACGGTTCATCGTCTTTACCATCTCTGTTGTAACAACACCCGGGGCGCTTACACCGATAAACACATCCGCTCCAACGAGCATGTCAGCCAGCATCCCTTCCCTCTTTTCCGGATTTGTTATCTGGGCCATCTCTTCCTTCACCGGATTCATGCCTTTTTGGCGTCCTTCATAAATCGCACCGTTCCGGTCGCAGAGTATAACATTTCTAAGACCCTTTGCGATCAGAAGCCTGCAGATTGCGATAGCCGCGGCGCCTGCTCCATTGATCACAACCTTAATCTCATCCATTCTTTTATTTACAACCTTCAGGGCATTCATAAGGCCTGCTAAGGTGATAACCGCCGTGCCATGCTGATCGTCATGAAAAATTGGAATATCACATCTTTCCTTCAGCTTCTTTTCGATCTCAAAGCATCTGGGAGCAGAGATATCCTCCAGATTCACTCCGCCGAAGCTTCCGCTGATCTGATAAATCGTCTCTACAATGGTATCCACATCCTGGCTCTTAATACATAAAGGAAAAGCATCTACTCCGCCAAATTCCTTAAATAATACACATTTTCCTTCCATAACCGGCATACCTGCTTCCGGACCGATATTGCCAAGCCCCAGTACCGCCGATCCATCTGTGACAACCAGGCACATGTTATGCCTGCGTGTCAGTGTGTAGCTTTTGCCGATATCTTTCTGGATTTCCAGACATGGCTGCGCTACTCCCGGCGTATACGCAAGCGACAGATCCTCCTTTGTTTTTACCGGAGCTGTAGCAATAACCTCTATTTTTCCTTTCAATTTTTCATGAAGCTTCAATGATTCTGATGCATAATCCACGTTTTGACCCTCTCTTTCTTTTCAGTTATGTAACTATATTTTTCTATTGCAATGTGTCATACGATTATTTTAACCCTGTTTTTCATTTTTTGCAATAAATTTTATTTATATCAAATATGTCTTATATTCGATTCCTCTCTTTTTAGGCTTCTCAACTCATGCATTTCGTCGATCAGCTCCTCCAGGCTGGCAAGAATTCCCAGAGATCTCTGAAGAAAAAACTCTCCCTCTTTAGTAAGAACAACATTTTTATTCGTACGCGTAAATAAACAGATTCCCAGTTCCTTTTCAAGCTCTCTTACCGCATGCGTTACTGCTGGCTGGGAAACGTGGAGATGCTCTGCTGCTTTTGTAATATTATTATATTTACAAACCGTCTTAAAATAATATAGCTGATTTAATTTCACAGCTCTGTCTTCATCCTTTCTATAAGCTCTATCAGACTGTCTATGGTTGCCTTTTCTGAAATATAACATTCCATTCCGTATTTCCTGGCCGTATCTGCCGTCCGCTGTCCGATGCACGCTGCCTTTAGTTTTGAAAAATCTGTTTGCCCTGCTGCCCTTGCAAATCCCTCTACCGTAGAGCTGCTGGTAAATACAGCGCAGGTAATTCTTCTGTTTTCTATCTCATCCCTTATGGATATAGGAATGTTTGAGGGATCCCTGTATACTGTGCGGTATACAGGCAAATCCAAAACAGAGGCCCCCGCTTCTTCAAGGATCGGAACCAGCTCCTGGTTTGCCTTTTCTGCTCTTGGAAGAAGAATTTTTTTATCTTCTATATTCTGTGCCGTCATCGCCTTCCCAAGAGACACTCCGTCATATACCTCCGGCATTACGTCTGGAAATATTCCGCAGGATTCTAACGCCTTTTTTGTCCCTTCTCCAATAACCGCAAATCTGGCATGATACAGATCTCTGATATCCATCCTATACTCTTTCATTCTTTCAAAAAAAATACGTACTCCTGCCTGACTGGTAAAGACAATCCAGTCATATATTTTTATACTGTTAAAACACGCCTCCAGCAGTCGTTTATTCTTTTCAGGGATCACTTCAATAGAAGGAATTTCCAGCACTTCCGCACCTTGGCTTCTTAATCGCTCCGCCATAACAGAAATTAACTCCTTCGGCCTCGTAAGGAGGATTCTCATTCCCATAAAAGGCAGCTTCTCATACCAGAAGAGCTTTTCCGCCAATCTGCACACCTCGCCCACAACAATCAATGCCGGAGGTCTCACGTCTGATTCTGACGCTGCTTTCGCCAGCGTGCCTACCGTTGCCGCCACCCGTTTCTGTCCGGCCGTCGTCCCCTCCTGAAGGATTGCTGACGGCATATCCGGATTCATTCCCGCCTCTATAAGCCCTCTCATAATAGCTTCAAGGGCCGTTACTCCCATCAAAAATACAAGTGTTCCCCCTGTCTCCACAAGAGCTTTGTAATTGATGCTGCTTTGCCTTCCCTTTCCTGCATGCCCTGTAACAATATGAAGAGAGGATGCATAATCTCTGTGAGTTACAGGTATCCCGTTATAGGCAGGCACCGAGAGCGGCGACGTTACTCCCGGAACCACCTCAAAAGGAATATGATGCCTTACAAGCTCCATAAGCTCCTCCCCGCCTCTTCCAAACAGAAACGGATCTCCCCCTTTTAGCCTTACTACCTTTTTCCCTTTTTCTGCCTCTTCTACAAGAATCCTGTTGATTTTTTCCTGAGGAATCGGATGATTCCCTGCTGTTTTCCCTACATTAATAAGTTTTTTACCGACACCGAATTTCATCACTATGTTTTTCCCCACCAAATGATCATATACCAGTACGTCTGCTTTCCAAAGAACATTCTCGGCTTTTATTGTGAGAAGTTCTTCATCCCCGGGCCCTGCGCCTACAAGCCAGACTTTTCCACACATATTTTCACTCCCCATACTTTCTCCTCATCTCCTCCGCCAGCGCAATTCCGATCTTTTCAGCCTCTTTCATCTCCCCCTCCATGCTCCCTATTATATAATGATTTGTTCTTTCTATATAATATAATCCTTTCAGCACAAGCTTCCCATCCTGCGCCTTTCCATATGCGGCTACCGGTGAAGAGCAGCCTCCGTCAAGATATCTGACAAATGCCCTCTCGCTCTTCGCAACACTGGCTGTCTCCCTGTCTCCATATCCTTCCAGAAACGAGTAATCCTCACCTTTTCGTCCCTGTACTGCCAAAATCCCCTGTCCTGCCGCAGGCAGTATCTCCTCTGCTGAAAAATATTTGTATATCCTCTCCTCAAGTCCCAGCCTTTTTAATCCTGCTGCAGCCAGAATCAATGCATCATACCCGCCTTCATCCAGTTTTTCAAGTCTTGTCAGAACATTTCCTCTAATACTTTTGAATTCCGCCTGGGGAAATAGCCGCTGTGCCTGGATTCTTCTTCTGAAAGAAGAGCAGCCGATAACGCCCTTTTCATCCCATGCTCTCCTTCCCTTCGGCAGAACAAGCACGTCTCTTACGTCCCCCCTGGGTGAAAAAGCCACAATCGGCAATAAGGGTGATTCTTCCATCGGCATATCCTTAAGGCTGTGGACCGACAGATCAATCTTTCTTTCCAGAAGTGCTTTGTCAAGCTCTTTTACAAAGAGTCCTTTTCCGCCGATTTTATCTAAAGTAATATCCAATCTCCGATCCCCGGTAGTCTCTAAGGTGAGCATTTCTGTCTCAATGTCCGGATGATTTCCTTTTATATACTTTATGACATTTTCTGTCTGGATTACTGCCAGCCTGCTTTTTCTGCTGCCAACTATGACTCTTTTTCCCATACTGTTCCTCATCGTTCTTCAAATTTTTGAATGCCTTTTCTACCTGTCTTCTGGCCTTCCCCGCCTGTACATGGCTTTGCCCGCTGGCCGTTATTCCCGCCACCACATGTTCCTCAACCACAACCGCCGGAAAATAAAAGTCGCACAATTCTTTTTTATGAGCTGTATTAACTAAAATCCCCCTGCTTTTACATTCTCTGGCAATCTGTTCATTACAGACGGCGTCATTTGTTACAGCCAGCACAATATCTGCCCCCTCAAGCGTCCCCGCCGTATAGCTTCCGCTGTGCCAGTTAATCTGTCCGTCTTCTGCCAGACGGTACAATTCCTCCGTAAGCCTGGGCGACACAATCTGTATATCTTCTGTAAATTTAAGAAGCGTTTTTACTCTTCTTTCTGCAATATTACCTCCGCCGATGACTACAATCTTTTTCTGTGATAGATCTATGAATAATGGAAAATACGGCTTACTCATCCTTACCTTCCTCCTTGTCCTTTCTGCTTTATCCATGATACCATATGGCAGGAAAATTGCAAACCGTAGATTTCACAATAAATAAAAGGAAAAAGCCGCCTGAAAATTGACATATTTTCTTTCCAGTAGTATGATAAACAAAGATTGAATGCAACGAGGTGCCTGCTTTTGCAGGGTAACAGACAAGCCGGGTCAAAATCCCGCACGGTCGCGCCGCTGTAGTAGAGGAGTAATACTTCATGATGTCACTGGGAAACCGGGAAGGCGAGGTATTATGATGATCCTTAAGTCAGAAGACCTACCCGCTGCAAACGGTTCACACGTGGTTACGCTGGATAATCATGTGTTATTTTTGTGCAGCTGTAACTGAATGGTAAATGCACGCCTATATCAATCTTAAGGAGGAGTTTATTATGACTCAGAAGCAAAAAAAATTCATTGCCGGAATTGCCGTATTTTCTCTTATAACGGGAATTTATCCGGCAGCAAACGCGATGCATATTATGGAGGGCTATCTTCCGGTAACATACTGTATCGCATGGGGCATATTCTGCCTACCGTTTTTTGCAACAGGATTTATAAAAATCCGTAAAACACTGGAAGAAAACCGGAGAGCAATTACTCTTCTTGCCATGTCCGGTGCATTTATCTTTGTCATCTCTTCGTTAAAGATTCCCTCTGTGACAGGAAGCTGTTCTCATATGACCGGAACCGGACTGGGGGCTATTCTTTTCGGTCCCTGCTCTGTAAGTATTCTGGGAATGATTGTCCTTGTTTTTCAGGCCATCCTTCTTGCCCACGGCGGTCTCACCACCTTAGGCGCCAATACCTTCTCCATGTCGGTGGCAGGCCCCTTCGTTACCTACGGCATATACAGACTCTGCAGGAAATGTAAAGTGAACCAGACCATTTCCGTTTTCCTTGGAGCGGCCTTAGGGGATTTATTTACATATTGTGTCACCAGTATCCAACTGGCGCTTGCCTATCCCTCTGAAACTGGCGGAGCGGCCGCTTCTGCTGTTAAATTTCTTGGCGTTTTTGCCCCAACACAGATTCCCCTTGCAATTGTAGAAGGGCTTCTTACTGCGTCCATTGTCATTTGTCTGGAATCATTTGCAAAAGCCGAACTTAAGCTAATCGGATATAAAAAGGAGGCGTAAACTTATGGAAACGAAAAACAAAAAAATAATTATTATACTTCTTATTGCTTCTGTCTTTATCGCGATTATACCTTTATTCGCACGAAAAGGAGCCGAGTTTGGCGGCTCAGACGATGCCGGAAGCTGTATGGTAGAAGAAATTCATGGTGAGTATGCCCCCTGGTTTACTCCTGTTCTTGAAACCATACTTGGCGGAGAGCTTCCAGGAGAAATAGAAAGCCTGATTTTCTGTGTACAGACCGGAATCGGTACAGGTATCCTCGCCTTTTGTCTCGGAAGAATGTATGAACGGAAAAGACTCCATAAAGAGGACGAGGTACTATGAACGCCATAGACAGGCTCTGCTATACATCAGGACTCCGCTATGTAAATGCAGTGGAAAAATTTATATTTTCGATGCTTACGCTTCTTCTGTGTGTCATCAGCCGTTCCATTTCAGCCGCTGCCGTTGTGCTGCTTGTTACAGGAATACTTACGGTGGGAAAAGGTGGAATTTCCCTTTCCCGTTATTTAAAATCCATGACCGTACCCCTTGTGTTTTTATTCCCTGGCACACTTGCCGTTCTGGTAAATATATCCCGCGCTCCCCTCGATGGGTTCGCTATTCCTCTGGGAACGTGGTATCTTACAGGAAGCTTTTCGGGACTTAAAAACGGCGTTCGTCTTATATTTACTGCGCTCTCCAGTGTCTCCTGCCTGTATTTTCTATCCTTTAGCACCCCGGTCACAGATATTCTGGAAGTGTTAAAAAAAATACATATCCCGAAGCTTATCCTAGAGCTTATGCTTCTTACATACCGGTATATATTTATTATGTTCCATACTGCGTCAGCCATTACAGTTTCACAAAATTGCAGACTAGGGAATAAAAATATCCGTATTGCCAGAAAATCCTTTGCTCTGATGTTATGCTCCGTCTTCCTCTTATCCGTCCGCCGCTCAAACGCTCTGTATGATGCCATGGAGGCACGATGCTATAACGGAAGAATTCAGGTTCTCAAAGAGGATTATCCTGCAAAACCTTATGAAGTCTCCATGATTGCAGGATTTGAATTATTCCTTATTGCACTTATTATTTTTTTATGACAGACGCGGAGGTAAAAAGTTTGATGGATACAATATTAAAGACAGATCAGGTCTGTTATACCTATGAAGGAGATGACTGTCCGGCTCTTGACGGACTGTCCCTTGAGCTCCACAGAGGGAGAAAAATTGCATGTATGGGTTCTAACGGCTCTGGCAAATCTACATTTTTTCTATGCTGTAATGGAATTATAAAGCCGGATTCCGGAATTGTTTATTTTAATGGACGACCGCTGAATTACTCAAGAAAAGGATTATTAGACATTCGAAGCAAAATCGGTATTGTATTTCAGGACCCGGATAACCAGCTTTTTTCTGCAAGTGTCGCCCAGGAAATATCCTTCGGCCCCATGAATCTTGGTTTATCTGAAACAGAAGCACGCATAGAAGTAGAAAATATTATGGAGAGGCTTGGAATTACTCCTTTTTCCCATAAACCGGTACATGCCTTAAGCGGCGGTCAAAAAAAGCTGGTTGCCATCGCAGATATACTCGTTATGCACCCTGAGCTTATCATTTTTGACGAACCGGCCGCTTCACTTGACCCGTTTCATACAGATCTTGTCCATGGCATTATCGGACAGGCTGCAAAAGATGGAATTACTGTTCTCATGGCGACCCATGATGTGAATTATGCCTGGGAATGGGCGGACGAGATACTGGTTTTTCACAAAGGAAAACTGTTGGCAGACGGAACTCCAAAGGAGATATTTTCAGACGATGTACTTTTAAAAACGGCTTTCATGAAACCGCCAATCTCTTTTTCATTACAAGAAAGCAAGGAGGAATGTATATGATAAAAAGGGGAATCCTTATCGTAAGCTTTGGAACAACTTATCCCGATACACGGGCTGTAACGATTGACGCTATTGAAACAGAAATAGCAGCCGCTTATCCCGGCCTCTCTCTTTACCGTGCATGGACAAGCCGGAGAATCATTGAAAAGCTTAAGAATACCATGGGAGAGCATATTCCCACTGTTTCAGAGGCCCTTCAAGGGATGAAAACAGACGGAATTACAGATGTCTATATCCAGCCTACTCATGTTATCAACGGTATAGAAAATGACCAGATGAAAGAAGATGCCCTGGCTGTTCAGAAGGATTTTCGCTCTATTTCCTTCGGGGCTCCTCTACTTTCTTCTACAGAGGACATGAAAGCAGTAGTACGAATCATCGCCCACTCCTTTTCTTACTTAAATCCGTCGGAAGCGCTGGTACTTATGGGGCATGGGAGCGAGCACTACGCAAATACGGTATATCCTGCGCTGGATTATATGTTTAAGGAAATGGGGCATCCGAATGTTCATATAGGAACAGTAGAGGCTTATCCGGAGCTTATTCATGTAATGGAAATTCTTGAAAAAAATAATATTAAAAAAGTACACCTTGCGCCATTTATGATTGTTGCCGGAGACCATGCAAACAACGACATGGCCGGAGATAGAGAAAATTCCTGGAAATCTGTTTTTGAAAAAAAAGGATATGATGTCGTATGTCATCTGAAGGGCCTTGGCGAATACAGGGAAATAAGGGAAATATTTGTCAAGCATTTAAAAACGATCCTGTAAGAATTATCACAACAGCCTGAAAATGCAAGAACTCCCTTTGGGCTTCTTCAGATTCAGGCTGTTATTCTCACTACTTTACTTCCTCAAACTGACTTTCATATAATCGGTAGTAAGCTCCTTTTTTCTCCATCAGTTCTTTGTGGTTCCCTGCCTCCACAATATTTTTATCATCTATATAGAAAATCCGGTCAGCGCCGCGAATCGTAGAAAGCCTGTGTGCGATAATAAACGAGGTTCGATTTTTCAGCATAGCTTCAATTCCCGATTGGACAAGCAGCTCGGTATGCGTATCAATACTGGAGGTCGCTTCATCCAGTACAAGAATTCTCGGATCACTCAGCATCGTACGGGCAAATGCAAGGAGCTGACGCTGCCCGATGGAAAGCCCGGAGCTTCGCTCACTGATTTGCGTGTCATAGCCTTTTTCAGTTTTCATAATAAAATCATGCGCATTTACCGCTTTTGCAGCAGCAATCATTTCCTCTTCCGCCGCGTCCATTTTTCCATAGCAGATATTTTCCCGAATTGTACCGGTAAAAAGAAACGTATCCTGTGTCATAACGCCCATCTGCCTTCTCAGGCTTTCCAGCGTGACATCGCGGTTATCATATCCGTCAATTTTAATATGTCCTTCTGTCACATCATAAAACCGGCTGATCAGATTAACAATCGTTGTCTTTCCGGCGCCTGTCGGCCCTACCAGCGCAATTGTCTCACCCGGCTTTGCCCGAAAGCTTACATTCTCAAGAACGAGACGTTCTGGTTCGTCTGTATAGGCAAAGCTTACATTTTCAAAGGTGACTTCTCCTTTGATCTCGGGAAGCTCTGTACTTCCCTCCAGATTTCTTATATCTGCCGGGGTGTCAAGTATATCAAATACACGCTCTGCGGCAGATATATTTGTTACAATCTTATTATAAAAGCTTGCAAGATTACGGATAGGGCTCCAAAACATTCCAAGATATGTGGAAAATGCAAGAAAGGTGCCGACGCCAATCTTTTCCGCTCCTACAATGCGAATTCCGATAAAATAAAGCAGAAACCCTCCCAGTCCCCATACAATTTCCACCAGAGCGCCGAATAAATCGGCAATTTTTACTGCATCTATAAAGCTGTCGCGGTACTCTAAAGCGCACTGATCAAACCCCTCCTGCCTCTCTGGTTCTGCGGCAAAGCTCTGTACAATCCGGATACCGGAAAAGTTTTCATGAATAAAAGCATTCAGGTTTGAGTTTTTCTTCCGGTGAATCTGCCAGAGCCTGTGGGCTCCCGTCTGAATTACAAACATCCCAATCCCGAGAACGGGAAGTGTTAAAAATGCAGCAAGCGCCAGCTGCCAGCTTTTAATCAGCATAATGCAGGCAATTCCCAAAAGCGTCAGGAGATCCGGAATTAACTTGGTTACACTGTCTGACAGCATATCCTTGAGGGAATTAATATCGCCCACAATACGGGCAAGGATCTTCCCTGTAGGACGGCTGTCAAAAAAATGAAAGCTTAAGGTCTGTATATGCTCATACAGCTGACTCCGTATTGTCATCAGCACCTGATTTGTAACGTCAGCCATAATCCGCATCCATCTCCGTCTGCATAACATACGAAGGAGGAACAGTAAAAGTCCTGTAACTGCAAGAAGCAAAAGTCCGTTTACATCGGAATCTGCCACATAGGTATCTACAGCAAGCTCAATCATAAGCGGTGTGACAAGGGTAACAGACAGCGTAACAGACAGCAGAATTCCAACACACCCAAGCTGTCTTTTATATGAGAGCAAATACTTGTATAATCTTATAAGGGTTTCTTTTTTAGAGACTTCTCTTGTCAGCTCATCCTCTCTTACAGCATTCGCCTGCATCCTGCATCCTCCTCTCTGCTTTCATATTGCACGCACCATGTATGATAATAGCGTCCTTTCTTTTCCATAAGCTCCTGATGGGTTCCCCGTTCGGCAATGGTATTATTCTCCAGAACAATGATCTCGTCTGCAGTGCGGACGGCGGAAATACGGTGACCTATAATAATTTTCGTTGTCTGCTCTACTTTTCGCAGATTTTTCTGGATCTGCTGTTCTGTCTCCATATCAAGAGCAGAAGTGGCGTCGTCAAGAATCAGTACCGGAGGCTTCTTTGCTATGGCCCGGGCTATACTCAGACGCTGCTTCTGTCCTCCTGAAAGTCCAACTCCCCGCTCACCGACAACTGTTTCATATCTATTCCCCAAACGATTAATGAACCGGGCGGCGCCGGCTTTCCCGGCCGCCCACTCTACGATATCCTGCGTGAGGCCGGTTCTCTTTCCTGTCTTAACATTTTCTGATACAGAATCTGAAAAAAGAAAGATATCCTGCATTACAACGGAAACCGAAGAGCGGAGTACACTTAAAGGCAGTAAACGTATGTCCGTTCCGTCCAACAGGATACGCCCTTCTGTCACATCATAAAAACGCTGAATAAGATTCACAAGCGTCGTCTTGCCAGAACCCGTCATTCCCATCACTCCAAGTGTCTGACCCGGCTTTAGCTCCAGGTTAATGTCTTTCAGGATTTCCTGTCCGTTTAGTGAAAAGCTTACATGCTCAAACCTAAGCTCTCCTGCAATCCTTTCCGGAAAAACTGCGTTCGGAGACTGGGTAATCTGGGGCGCATGAGCGGCAGCTTTTTTTATTTTCTTCCAGGATGCAAAAGCTGACGCAATATCGTTGCTTAACCATCCGACAATTTCCATAGGCCAGATAACATTATTGGCATATTCAGAAAACGCACCGAGATCTCCAAGCGTCATATGACCGTAAATTACCATCAATCCTCCTGCAATAATAACAGAAAGCAGCATCGTATTTCCCAGAAAGGTAATGGCAGGCTGATATCTGGAAACAACGGCGGCCTGTTCCATATTTAGATTATAAAATTTTCGATTGTGTCTTCCGAATTTTCTAATCTCATAGTCTTCCTGTGCAAAAGCCTTAACCGTGCGGATACCGGAAAGCGCCTCCTGTGCAACTGTATTAAGCTCTGCAGTTTCCTCACTGATTTTATCATATACCGTCCCAAGCCTTCTTTCCATCCGCACAGCACAAACCCCAATCAGCGGAAGTATGGCCAGGGGAACCAGCGTCAGTAATGGATTCAGCCGAAACATGAAGAAAAGAACCAATATGGTATGAGTCACAGCTTCCACAGCAAGGATCCCCACAAACCCCGCAGCCATCCATACCTTATCCACGTCCTCCTTGACACGTGTCATCAATTCTCCGGTGTTGTGCCGGTCAAAAAAATCCATTGACATTGTCTGAATATGACGGAACAGATCCTTTCTCATATGATATCCGACAGAAACTCCCACCGCATCATAAGTAAATTCCTTTATGTACTGAAAAACAGCCCGCCCTGCACCGATTCCAATCAGTCCAAGTAAAAGCCGGATAAAAAGTTCCAGATTGCCTCCCACAATCACATCATCTATAATGCGTTTTGTAATCTGCGGCGCTGCCATGTCAAGGATGATGCTGATTACCATGCACACAAAACCAAGCAGATAAAAAGGGCCGTAGCGCTTCATATAAGTTCCTATTTTTTGCATATAAAATTTTCCTCCTGATTTAAAAAAACAATAAAAAAACCGCAGCCCATACCGACTGCGGCAGATTGGTGATATTAAAATATGGTCGCAAATTAATATCTTCTACGCTTTTCTGCGAGGCAGAGTGTCTGAGCACATATAGTTATAATATTGCTGCTGTTAGTAAAATTAAAGTATTTCATCCTTCTGCCTCCTTTCTTTTCCATTTCCTGTAACAACTGTTTCTTATTCTAACCAGAAGCGTCTTCCTTGTCAAGAGCTTTATTTGTATTTTTTCCTGAGGGTAACATATACAGCAGTGCATTGCAGATACATGCCGCTATATTACTCCCGCCTTTTCGTCCTTTTGCTATGATATACGGTATGTCCGAAAGAGAAAGGATCAGCTCTTTTGACTGGACTACATTTACAAATCCAACCGGAACTCCGATAATAAGCTCCGGGGTTATCCTGCCTTCCTGAATCAGCTCATACAGCCTTATAAGCGCTGTTGGTGCATTTCCGACAGCAAAAATCAGTCTTTCCTGCAGACCGCATGCTTTGTCCATACTTGCTGCCGCTCTTGTGGTACTATTTCTTTCTGCCGCTTCGGCTACATCCTCATCAGACATAAAGCAGTACACTTTCCCTCCAAACCGGCTCAGATAATTCTTATTAATACCAGAGCGCCCCATCTGGGTATCTGTCACAATGGAGGCGCCGCTTCGGATTGCCTCCAGAGCGCTCTCCACTACGCCTTCTGAAAATGCAAGATTTCCTGCATATTCAAAATCAGCGCTTGTATGAATACATCGTTTTATAATCGGCGCCTGATCCTCAGGAAGATAAATCTTTCTCTTTGCAAGCTCTTCTGTTATAATTTCAAAGCTCCTTTTTTCTATCTCCTTCGGGGCCGCATTTTCTATTTCCACATGATTGATTCTGATGTTATTCATCTTCCTTCCGTTCTCCTATAGCGTTATAAATCATTTCCATATCCAAATGTTTTCTTAATGCGTCGGCAAGAAGGTCATACTGCTCTTCCTTATATTGCTTCAAATCCACACTTCCAAGCATCTCCGGCAGGATTCCTTTCTTCTCTGCCAGCGCTTTTAATATTGCACGCAGGATTCCTTCTCTGTCAAAAATACCATGAACATATGTTCCACAGACGTTGCCAAGACACATACCATCGAAAGACGCTCTGTCCGTTACCGAATCATGGATCCTGCTGATATGGTGTAATTCTCCTGTTGTTTCACCCATATGTATTTCGTATCCCTCAAACTCCATTCCGGAAAGCGCTCCAAACAGTCCTTCTATATGACGAAATACGCCTGTTACCCGGGTTCTTGTCTTGACTCCGGTAAAAACTGTTTCTGCGGGAAGCAGCCCCATTCCTTTCATCTGCGCCGCCTGTCCGCTTCCTTCCACACCTTCCGGATCTCTGATAATCTTTCCCAGCATCTGATAGCCTCCGCAGATTCCCCAAATGGCCGTCCCTCCTGCAGCCGCCTTCAATATGGAAGCTTCCAGACCATTCTGTCTTATCCAGCGCAAATCCTCCATCGTATTTTTGGTCCCCGGAAGAATGATCATATCCGGATTGCCAAGATCCGACGCTTTCCTTACATAGCGGAGCGCCGCTCCCTTTATGTTTTCAAATGGAAAAAAATCCGTAAAATTAGAAATTCTGGGAGTTCGTATGACAACAATTTCAAGTAAGGCCGTTTCATCCGAAACACTTCTTTTCAACCGCTCTGTCAGACTGTCCTCATCCTCAATATCTATCTGGAGATACGGCATTACCCCAGCCACCGGAATCCTTCCCCTTTCCTCAAGCATTGTAATGCCAGGTTCAAGAATCGCCCTGTCTCCCCGAAACTTATTGATAATCAATCCCTTTACCCTTTCCCGTTCCTCCTCCTCAAGAAGCATAAGTGTTCCCAGAAGCTGTGCAAACACTCCGCCTCTGTCAATGTCCCCCACCAGAAATACCGGAGCGTCCGTCATCCGGGCCAATCCCATGTTTACAATATCGTCTGCCTTTAGATTAATCTCCGCCGGACTTCCCGCCCCTTCAATCACAATAATATCATACTCCTCTTCCAATCTATGGAAGTCTTCCATAATATGTGGTATCAGCTTCTTTTTATATGTAAAATATTGACAGGCGCTCATATTTCCCAGGACCTCGCCGTTTACAATCACCTGGGAGCCCATCTCTCCTGTGGGCTTCAGCAGAATCGGATTCATCTCCACACGGGGCCTGATTCCTGCCGCTTCCGCCTGCACGGCCTGCGCACGCCCCATCTCAAGACCGTCCTCCGTAATGAAGGAATTAAGCGCCATATTCTGTGATTTAAAAGGAGCGGCCTTATAACCGTCCTGCTTAAAAACACGGCATAATCCGGCACAGATTAGACTTTTCCCGGCATTTGACATCGTTCCTTGTATCATAATCCTTTTAGCCATGTAATAAACCTCTCATTCTCTTCCCGCCTGCGTACTGCAATTCGATAAAAACCAGGAGAAAGTCCCCGGTATCCACTGCAGTCCCGTATCAAAAATCCCGCCTCCAGCGCTCTTTGATAAAGTCCTGGTTCCCCGCAAAAAAATACATAGTTTGCTTTGGAATTATACATTTGGAATCCCATTTCTCCAAGCGCCTCTGTCAGATATTTTCTTTCCCTGGCCACGTATTTTCTTGTATCCTTTATATATTTCTCCACACAATATTCTCCACAGTCTGTAAGGGCCGCTGCTCCGCCCTCCTGTGCCAGCGCAGACACATTCCAAGGCTGCAGGATTTCCTGCATTTTATGCAATAGCTGCTGATTTCCGCTGATTCCGTATCCAAGGCGAAGTCCCGGAACAGCAAATAATTTCGTAAAAGCCTTTACTATGAAAAGCTCTCTGTACCGGTGTCTTATACCCTTCATCTCATACATCTCCGGCTCTTCAAGAAAATCTATAAAGCATTCGTCCAACACAAGTAAAACTCTATTTAATCTGCATTTTTCCAGCACATCCTCAAGCAGCTCTCTCGAAATTACACAGCCTGTAGGATTATTGGGATTACACAGAAACATCATATCCAGCTCCGGTACAATCTGAGCAAGAAGGCTGTCATCTACTTCAAAAGCCCTCTCTTCGGACAAAGCAAGATATCTGATTTCTGCATCCACTGCCTTAAGGGCCCTCTCATATTCAGAGAAGGCTGGCGAAAGCAGCAGCGCTTTTTTGGGCCTTACAGCAAAAACCGCTGCAAAAAAGAGCTCTGCCGCACCATTTCCACATATAATCTCTTTTTCGGAAACGCCTTCAAACCGGCTGATTGATTCTGTCAGTCTTTCACAGTAAATGTCAGGATAATGTATGATCTCCTCCGCTTTGTTCCGTACCGCCTCTACCACAGTCTTCGGCACGCCTAACGGATTACTGTTTACCGAAAAATCAAGGACATTCCTATTCCTGTAAATATCTCCGCCATGTATCTGTATACTCATCTTTTTACCCTGTCCCTGTCAGCATCAAGCTGATTAAAATTCTTACCGCTATAAATAAAAGCAAGGCCAGCACTGCAGTTATATAGAAAAGCCTGTGAGCCTTCCTTATATCCTCCGGTTTAATCTTTCTTAACGGATCGCCGATAGCCGGCTTTTCATAAAACTTTCCGAAGTACCATGCGTTTCCCGCAAGCTCCACGTCAAGAGCTCCTGCCATAACTGCCTCTGTCTGGGCCGCGTTGGGACTCTTATGCTTCCTTTTATCCCGTAGATAGATATGAACTGCATTTCTCCAGTCCATTCCTGCAAGAAAAGACGCCCCAATCATAATCCATGCGGTAAGCCTTGCCGGAATATAATTTGCCCCATCGTCAAGTCTGGCCGCTGCAGTCCCGAAATACTTATATTTTTCATTTTTATATCCAAGCATAGAATCCATAGTATTCACAGCCTTATATCCAAATCCCAATACCGCGCCGCCAATCACCATATAAAAAAGAGGCGCCGTCACTCCGTCCGAGGTATTCTCTGCAACTGTCTCTACCGCCGCCTTTGTCACGCCCTCCTCCGTTAGTTTCCGGGTATCTCTTCCTACAATCATTGACACTGCCTTTCTTGCCGCCGGGAGTCCTTCTGTTTTTAATGCCCGGTATACCTTGTCGCTCTCCGTTTTCAGAGACTTTACGGCAAATATCTGGTAACACATAAAGGTTTCAAGGGCAACCCCCGCCGGCCATGCATACCCATAAGCAAAAAAAAGCAGAGCCGCCGGCACGGTCATGCTGACAGCCAGCACAAAAGCCACCAGAATTCCTCCCCCGGCTCTCTCACCGGCTTTCGTTTTCGGAAAACAGCTTCTTATAATTTTTTCCGATGCCGCAATCAAATGCCCCATTAACCTCACCGGATGATACAAAAAATCCGGATCTCCCAGCAGCAGATCCAGCAGGAAACCCGCTGTCACTGCAAACACTGTCCGAAATAATAAGCTCATAGCCCTCTCCATTTTCTATCTGATAGTCATAATATCCTTTTTTCGGAAATGCATATTTCTCCATAATACACATGATTGTTCCTCCGTGGACAACATATGCCGCGGAAGCAGCCCCTGCCTCCATACATTCCCACAAGCTTTTCTCAAAGCCTGAAAGAGTTCTTTTCTTAAACTCTTCTCTGCTCTCACCGCCTGGAAATGGTACCGTCCCTCCGCTGTCTACCCATGCCTGATATAAGGAACAGCCCGACAGCTCCCTGTAATTTTTATTCTCGAACAGCCCAAAATCACATTCTGACAGCTCTTCTATTGTAAATATCTGCTGTCCCGGATAACAAATCGCGGCTGTCTGTATACATCTTTTCATAGGGCTTGCATATATGCGCTCCGCCTTTGGAAAACCGCCTTTTTCACAGCACATTTCCAAAAGCTTCACACCCTCCGGGCACAAATTCTCGTCCGTTTTTCCGATATAACGCTTTTTGAGATTTCCTTCTGTCAGGGAATGGCGTATAAGATAAATCTTCATAGCTTACCCTTTCAGCATAAGGCCGATCCCGCAAACTACACGATACACCTTATCCGCATAAACTGCAAGCTCTGTGCAGATCCGGCCGGCCTTCTCCCGGTATTCCCTGTCAAATGCGTCCACCGGCACAATTCCGTAACCTATTTCATCACTTACAATCACAATTTCCGGGTTGCCGTCCGCTATGCTTCCGGCAAGCTGTCTCACCGGCTGTCCCCTCCTTAACTGCCCCTCAATATACGCGTGAAAGTGATGAATCCCGCCGCAGCTTAAAAGCTCCTCTTCCCTGCATGTCCTTCCGTCTATCCATTCTGTTCCCGGGAAAAGCTCCTTGGCAAAGTCAAGCTTTCCCTGATATGCACCGCCAACAATCAGTATCATTTTACAAACCCTTTCACTAACACATCTGTAACCACAGCCGCCGCTGCCATAAAAAGCTCACACATCTGAAGGAAGTATCCTGCCAAATCTCCGGTCATCCCTCCGAATTTCTTCATACACATTCTATAATAATATCCGTACATCAACCCCGCCGCAAGTAGACAGGATGCTCCCGCGTATCCTCCCGCTGCTATAAGAACAAAGCATAAAAGTACAAGATATCCGCCAAGAACAGCCCGGCCGGCCTTCTTTGCCGCGTGGGCCGAAAAGGATGCGGCAATCCCCTTTCCCTCCTGTCTCGCCTGGGGAAAGCAAAGGACCGAAAGGCCGCTTAAGGTTCGGGACAGAAAAAAGCTTATGGCTGTCACTCTTGCGCTGTCTGCGGAAAGTGCTGAATAAACTCCTGTGTATGCAAGCAGATACACCCCGCAGGACAGAATTGCAAAGGATCCTGCATGAGGGTCCTTTAATATCTCAAGCCGTCTTTCCTTGGGCTGCCAGGAGCCCAGGGCGTCCTGTGTATCCAGAAACCCGTCCAGATGGATTCCTCCGGTTATGATAACCGGAACGAGAACCATAAGAACCGTAAAAAAGAGGTTTCCAAATGCAAGGCCCCGCCCTGAAAGATATTCCTTCAAAAGAAAAATCACCCAGGTAACTGCACCTATTACAGCGCCGATAAACGGAAAAAAACACATAGCATAGGATATATTTTCCTCCGTCCACTCCGCCTCTGGCACAGGAATTCTGCTGTACATGGTAAATGCAATTTTAAAGCTGTTCCATAAACGTCCTGTCATCTTTTCTCTCATCCTTATACACTACCGGTATTCCATACACCACTTCCGTTACCTTATCAGCCATACGTGCAAGGACACAGTTAATCTCCCCGAGAAGCCTTCTGTACTCCTCCGTTTCCCGGCTGTAGCCATTGATATCCGAATGAACCTCATTTGTCACAATCACAAGATGATCCGTCCTGCCGGAAAGGCTTCGGACACCTGAGATAACTGCCTCAAAAGCCTCTTTAGAATCCTGATCTCTCTCATAGAGCTCATTGGCCGTAAGATTCGACACACATTCCAGCAGAATTCCGGCATTAGGGGGAATTTCAAGTCCGGAAAGCTCCGTATATCTCTCCAGCGTAAAAAATCCGGCCTCCATACGCTGTTCTCTGTGCCTTCTGATTTTTTCCTCCGTTTCCCTTCCATAAGGAATCATGGTCGCCACATAGAGAAAAGGATAAAGCATACCGCCGTCCCGGATATATTTTCTATAACCTACAATCTCTTCCTCTGCAAATGCAGATTTTCCGCTTCCGCTTCCGCCTGTTATAAGATGTATCATTATCTGCCGCCAAGCTCCTCATAATCCTCTATATTATTATCAGAAAACGTACTCATTTTATGATAGACCTCTGCTGCCATATCAAGCACTGGAAGGTAAGACAGAGCGCCTGTCCCTTCGCCCAGAGACATATCTGCAGTAAGAACTGCCTCCATGCCAAGCTCATCTAAAATGAGCTTCATTCCTGGTTCCCCCGACATATGGGCCGCAAACATATATTCCTTAACAAAAGGGCAGAGCTTGTATGCCGCAAGGGCCGCTGTTGCTGAGATAAAGCCGTCAATCACCACAGGAAGCCTGTAATAGGCGCCTCCTAAAAATACTCCCGCAAGACCGGCAATATCAAAGCCACCTACCTTCGAGAGCACGTCCAGCGTGTCCGCTGCAACCGGCCGGTTTCTCTCAATAGCCCGTTTAATCACACTGACCTTATGCTCCAGCCCTTCACTTGTAAGACCTGCACCCCGGCCCGTCATCCTCTCCGGCATCTCACCAAGAAGCAGTGTGGATACAGCGCTGCTGGTGGTTGTATTTCCGATTCCCATCTCTCCGGTTGCAAGAAGCTGAACGCCCGCTTCCTTCTTTTCCTTCACCAGCCGGATTCCGGTCATAACCGCCTGGAGGGCTTCCTCTCTTGTCATTGCCGGTCCTCTTGCCATATTTTTTGTGCCGTATGCCACCTTATAATCAGGAACCTTTGTTTTCCGGGCCATACCAATATCAATCGGGAAAACCTGCACCCCGGCCCGTCTGCTCATAATAGCCGCACTGGTATTGCCTGAAAGAAAGTTTTCCGCCACAACAGCCGTAACCTCCTGTCCGGTCTGGGTAACGCCTTCCTCCACCACGCCGTTATCTGCGCACATAACAATCAGCGCCTTCTTCTCAATATGCACCCCGGCGTCTCTGCTGATTCCGGCTATCCTTATGATGTGCTCCTCCAGCTTCCCCAGGCTGTGGAGAGGTTTTGCAATGGAATTCCATCTTCTCTTGGCCTGCTCCATTGCCTCTATGTCAAGAGGTTCTATATTATCCAGTATTTCATCTAGCGTCATTTATCTTCTCCTTTTCTCACATGCTTCAAGAAAGGCCTCCGGCACCTCCTGATTCCCTGCATAATGAATATGCGGAAATCCCGCCAGCAATGTTTCTGTGCTTATCATACACTCCCAGCTTCTTTCTGACAATGGCTTTTTTGCTGTAAATGCATTTCCGCAGTTATCTGAATCGTAATAATGGAACTCGTGGGCAGGGATCTTTCCTGCATCATGCCCGAATACAAGACCGCCTTCCAGCATAATGTAGCCAAATCTTTTAAGGGAGCCCCCATGAAAGCATTTCCCCTTAAGTGCGCCCACAGCATCCTGAAAAAAGCCTTCCTTATCCTCAATCGCCTCCTGCAGATATAGAAATCCTCCGCATTCCGCAATGCATGGAATCCCTTGTTCTAAAGCTCCTCTTACTGCCTTACGCATCAGAACATTGGCTTTTAGCCGCTGTGCATAAAGCTCCGGGTAGCCTCCCCACAGAATCAGTCCGTCGATATCTTCCGGAAGCTTTGTATGATGAAGGGGAGAAAAGGTTACAATCTCTGCCCCCATTTCTTTAAGAAGCGCCAAATTATCCTGATATGCAAAGCAGAAAGCCTCATCCCAGGCAAGGCCGATTCGAACCTTATATTTTTTTACAGGCTGTTCCGGCACATAATCCACTGCATCAGACGCTGATTCTGCCAGACGGATAAGTCCGTCAACATCTATCGTCTCCTCAAACCGCTCCCCCAATATCTGCATTTTTTCCTTAAAATCCTCTATCTCTGACGGCTTTTTAAGTCCAAGATGCCTGCTCTCAAAAGAAATATCCTTCATCTCAGGAACATAGCCGTATACCTTTACTAAAGCTTCTCTCTCAATTAATTCCTTAAGCCTCCTATACTGTCCCGGTGCCGCATGGTTCAGAATCACTCCGCCTATATGGCTCCCCGGCGTCTCCTTCTCCCTGAAAGCAAGAAATCCCTGGATGTGGGGTACAATGGAAAGACTGGCTCCCCGGCCGTCAATCAGCAGGACTGCCGGCGTGTCCGTCACTTTTGCCACATCATAGGCGCTGGCGTCTGTCACCTGCCCGCCGATACCGTCATAATATCCCATTACCCCTTCCAGCACGGCAATTTCCGATTGCCCTGCATGGCAGGCAAAGATTTTACGGGTGTTTTCTCTTCCACATAGAAATGTATCTAAATTATAGCTGTCTATCCCCAGCACCGCTTTATGAAACATAGGATCAATATAGTCCGGCCCGCACTTAAAAGCCGTAACCTTCATCTTCCTGTCCTTCAGACATTTTAAAAGTCCGCAGCAAACCATGGTTTTTCCTGCGCCGCTTGAGGGTGCGGTAATCATAAATCTTGGAAGCCTCATTTCCCCTCCTCCTCACCGCAGGTAAAGCTGATAATATAGACCGGATTCTGTCCCGCCATTATATGGTACTTCCCGGCTGGTCTTGCCTTTGCCACTGTAAGCTGCAGGATTTCATTCTCTGTTTTTCTTATAGTTTTACATATCTCCACTGCCTCTGCAAGAGTCTCAAGGGTAACGGCGCTTATAACAACACGCACCCTGGGATTTTTCCTAATAACTGTCTCTAAAATCTCCTTTAAAAAGCCTCCGCTTCCTCCAATAAAGACACAGTCCGGCGCAGGCAGATCTTCAAGAACCCGCGGGGCCTCCCCCTCTGTCACTGTAAGATTGTCTGTCCTCATCCTGCGGCTGTTTTCACGGATAAGCGCTGCCGCCTCCTCATTTCTTTCTACCGCATACACATGGCCCAGGGCTGCTCTTAGGGCCGCCTCAACGGAAACAGAGCCAGTCCCTGCTCCCACATCATAAACCACGGAGCTCCTGCATATGCGAAGCTTCGAAATACAGACGCATCTTACCTCTTCCTTCGTCATAGGTACATTCCCGCGCTGGAAGGAAGAATCCGGGAGTCCTTGTACTGCCAGAGGATTTCCGCCTAATGAGTTATAGATATAAAGCATGGAAAGCTTCCCGCCGTTATATTTTATATACTCCTTTGCAGTTCCCTTAAAAATCTGTTCATTCTCATAGGACAGATTCTCACCGATACATACCGGCAGCTCTCCCATGCCCGCCTCAGTCATAGACAGGCATATTTCCCTTACATCCTGGGAAGAACCTGTAAGTACAATGGTCTTTTCATGCTCCCTGATGACAGACAGCAAATTTCCCTTTCGTCCGTGGACACTTAAAAATACCGCGTCCTCCCAGCTTATGCCAAGCCTTGCACAGAAACAGGAAACGGAGGAAATCCCCGGCATACATTCTGTTTCCACATCCGGGTCTTTCCCAAGAAGCTCTAAAAGCCTTCCCGCACCGCTGTAGAAGCCCGTATCTCCGGAAAATGCCGCTGCAATGTGCCTGTACTCGGGATGCTCCTTTATGTATGCCAAGATCTCCTCTGGTTTGTAGGATACATAGACTGCCTGTCCATTTCCTGCCGCTGCATCTGTCATTCGTTTTGCACCTATAATTAAGTCCGCCTTCTGAAAGGCCTCCCTGGTCTGTTCCGTAAAAAAGCCGGAATCTCCCGGCCCAATCCCGGCAAGTACTATCCTCTGTTTTCTGCCGCGGCCAAGCCCTGGCTCATCCTGAAGTACCCTGATGATTTCCTGACAGGTAAGGCCTTCCTCCTTGGGCCTTCCAATAACAATCAGCTTAATCCCCGCCGCCTTTGCCGCCGCATATTTCTGAGGAAATCCGCCGGCAGCTCCGGAGTCCTTTGTCACCATACAGGCAATCTCATATTCCCTGATAAGCGCAGTATTAAGCTCCGTGGAAAAGGGGCCCTGCATACAGATTAAATGCCTGCCCCTGATGCCAAGACTCTCACATTTTAAAACAGATTCCTCCGCCGGCAGGATCCTTGCGTAGATACGCTCTCTGTAATCATCCAGAACCGTATATTTCTCAATCTCCCTGCTCCCGGTTGTCACAAGAATATTTCCCGGTATTCCGCCCAGCAGCCCTGCTGCTTTCTCCGTACTTTCTGCAAAAATAACATCCTGATGTTCCCCTCCTCCCTCTCTCACGAGACGAAGATATTTCACAGAACACAGACTGCAGGCCGCTCTCACATTCTCCGTTACTTTCTTTGCATAAGGATGGGTCGCGTCAATAACATAAACCGGCTCAAGCTCTCTTATGAGGCTGCACATTTCCTCATAGCCCATCTGCTCATGGGATACAGAAATACGTTCCCCTGACGGAATCAGGTTCTCCCCGTACTGGGTCGCCGTACAGACATGGGCAGAGATACCCGCATCCGACACATATTCAGCAAGCCTGCGTCCCTCTGTTGTTCCTCCAAATATGATAATCCTCTTCTCACTCATACAGCCGCTCCTCTGTTTGGGAATCAAATTTATATCCCCGAGGTGTAATCATCTTCCCTGATCCCTCTTTTGTTTCCCTGTTTCCAATAAATACCGTGGAAAACATGTCTGTTTCTATTTCTCCAAGCTCTCCAAGTGCAACAATTGTAAAGCATTCTCCTGCTCTTCCAATATTTTTTGCTATCCCGCATACAGTATCCTTGCTTTTAAACTCAAGAAGAACCTCACAGGCCCTTTTCAGATAATCCCGCCTCTTTCTGCTGGAGGGATTATAAAGGACAAGAACAAAATCCGCCTGTGCTGCCTTCCGAAGCCTGTTTTCTATCACTTCCCAGGGTGTCAGAAGGTCACTTAAGCTTATGAAGCAGCAGTCATGCCCAAGGGGCGCCCCTAGAAGTGCTGCTCCTGAAAGGCCTGCCGTGACTCCCGGCACTACTTCAAGCTTCACCTTGGGATATTCGGCAGCAAGCTCGTACATCAGTCCTGCCATTCCGTAGATGCCGGCGTCGCCGCTGCACACGACCGCCGTTTTACGCCCTTTAAGCGCCTCTTCAAAGGCCATCCGGCACCTGGAAACCTCCTGCCGCATAGGAGCGGTCTTATATTCCTTTTCCGGAAAATACTGTTCTAAAAGCTCCGTATATACGGTATATCCGATAATTACCTCACACTCCCTTAAAATCTCCGCCGCCCGTATAGTCATCTCTTCATAGGAGCCTGGTCCGATTCCTACAATATATATCTTATTCAAAAGCTCACACTCCATTTCCGCACTGCCAGCGCAACTGTAATTCCATCATACACCTGCTTTTTTACCAACAGCCTTCCTCCGCTGTGAAGCAGGGCGCTGCGCTCACATACATTGTCTACGCCGGTAATCTGTTCTACAAATTCTGATCCTGAAAATGTACCTTCCACTGTCAGAAGTTCTTCTTTACTGTAAGTAAAAAATGGAATTCCTCTATCCTCACAATAATCTAAAAGTCCCTGCTCATCCTTTTTTAGATCAATGCTGGCCGCTGCCTCAAGGCTTTCCCTGAAAATTCCTGCATTTTTCAGAGCCGTCTCTACGGCCCGGCAGACAGACTCTTTTCTGGTTCCCCTCCTGCAGCCGATTCCTGCTGTAACTGCCTGAGGAATGAGGCATAATGCCTCCTCCGGCGCTTTCCCTGAAGCATATCCTATATAAACATCCAAAGCAGTCCCTTGTTCTGCTCTCTTTATTTCTACGCTGCGTTTGATTTCAAGAGAATCTGCATACCGCTTCCCATTTATCACTTCATCCGCTTCTGTCAGAAGGAGCAGCCTTTTTCCTGCAAGAATTTTTGCCGAAGTCCGCTTTGCCTTTTCCATATCCTTGATCACAAGCTTATTTTTCACAGCAAATACATCTGCCGCCCATTTTCCCTGAATATCCGTAGCTGTTGTAATAACCGGAACTGCCGGAAGCCTTTCACTGATGAACAGTGCCAGCTCGTTTGCCCCGCCCACATGTCCGGAAAGAATCGGAATACAGTAATTTCCCCGCACATCCAGCACAAGAACCGCCGCATCCAGGGTCTTTGTCCGAAGGCAGGGCGCAACTGCACGCACCGCAATCCCCACTGCTCCAACAAACACAAGGGCGTCCTGACTCTTAAAATTCCTTTCTGCCCATTCTACCACGGAAAAAGGAATGGAGTCTGCAAAGGCTTTCCCTTTTACATCCTCATTTACAGCATGTCCTTCCCTGCGAAGCAAGCTGGAAAGCCGCCCGGAAAGTTTCCTTCCCTCTGACGTGAAGCTAATGATTGCTATTTTCATCCTATGTCCCCTTATCACAGTTTCAATCCGTTTCCTTTCCGATATTCTGTGGTGAATTCCGGGTGATACAGCCTTGAACGCTCATAATGACTATGGGAAAGCACATCTCCAACAATGATAAGGGCTGTTTTTGTAATCCCATGCTCCTTGGCCGTCTCACATAAAGTCTCTACTGTACACAAATATGTTCTTTCCTCCGGCCATGTTGCCTTATAAACAATAGCTGCCGGCGTATCCGGCGCATATCCGCCTTCCGTCAACTGCCACACAAGATTATCAACAAGCGAGGCACTTAAAAACAATACCATGGTAGAGCCATGTGCCGCAAAGGCCTTTATACTTTCCCTCTCCGGCATCGGAGTTCTTCCTTCTGCCCGGGTAATAATCACGCTCTGGGAGAGCTCCGGAAGGGTATATTCCAGGTTCATGGCAGACGCCGCGCCGCAAAAGGAACTGACTCCCGGACAAGAATCATAGGAAATTCCTTTTTCCTCTAAAATATCCATTTGCTCTCTTACCGCGCCATAAATACTCGGATCCCCTGTATGGAGACGTACAGTCTCAAGCCCCTTCTTCTGTGCGTCGGACATAACTTCTGTTACCTCCTCGAGAGTCATAAAGGCGCTGTTATATATCCTGCATTCCTTCTTTGCATAATCTAAAAGCTTCGGATTCACCAGAGACCCCGCATAAATAATCACATCTGCTTTCTCTATCAGGCATTTTCCCCTCACGGTTATCAAATCCTCTGCCCCCGGGCCTGCTCCAACAAAATGTATCATGCCTTCTCATCCTCTTTTACAAATAATATTGTATAATACCCGGCGCTGTCCGGCATTTCCTGAACACCATAATAAATCCTCTCACCGTACATCCCGCAGTTTTCCACCATAATCACCTGTGTCCCGCTGTCCTTTAGCTGCTCCTTCACCTTCCCCAGCTGCTTTCCTGCCTTCATCAGAATCTTTGTCCCCGGAAGCTTTAAAGACTCCTCTGTGTGATAGGATGCAGGAATCACATGAAGCTGCTCCGCTCCCCTTCCAAGTCCCAGATTTGCTTTGGCAGACGCCGCACAAAAGGAGGGAACTCCGCTTATAAGCTCTGCCTCATAGCCTTTTCCCAGAATCCGCTGATGAAGGTAAAGATAAGTGGAGTAAATGCAGGGGTCTCCCAGTGTAAGAAATGCCACATGTTTTCCCTGTTTCAAAGTACTTTCCAATATCAGCGCCCCCGCCTCATGGCTCTTCTCAAGCTCCCTCTCATCCTTTGTCATAGGCATGTGGATACCAAGCAATTCCCTGCCTTCTATCTCAGGACATGCCCTGTGGGCAATCTTATATGCCACTGCTTCCCGGGGTACCTTTCCCGGCACTGCAATCACCTCGCATGCATGTATTATTTTTACTGCCTTTAAGGTAAGGAGCTCCGGATCTCCCGGGCCTACTCCCACTCCATATAATTTCCCTGCCATATCAGAACCCCATTAACCTTTCCACATTCTCTGTCCTTCCCAGAATCCCGTATAAATTAGAATATACAACCGCACCGATTAAAAGCTCCCCTCCTGCCCGGTATGCCAGATGTTTTTCAATAGCTTGCATAACCTGGGCCATAATCCTTTTCCGTTCCTCCCCGGAGCATCTTTCCAGTGCTTCGTCCGTAGTGACACACCCTAAAAATTCTCCTGCCCGCTTTCCGCTTACTCCTGCTCTAAGAGCGGCAGCGGCGAAAAGCTCCATGCGGCAGTCCGCCCATTTTGAATGCGTGTTCATAATCCCGCCGGACACCTTGATAAGCTTTCCGATATGGCCTGCAAGCACCAGTTTTTCACAGCCTTCCTCTATCGCCATATCAATGGCCTGTCCGATATAGTTGCTGCATTTAATTACATCTGTGTCTTCTATTTTATATGCATTTCTCAAAAAATCCAAGCCATAATTACCGGGTGTTATGATAAGTCTGTCTCGGCCTTCTGCAAGCTTTACTCTCATTTCGGCCCGAATGGTATCTATAAGGGCCTGCTCACTCATAGGCTCCACAATACCGCTGGTGCCAAGAATCGAAAGCCCTCCTTTGATTCCAAGCCTTGGATTGAAGGTCTTTGAGGCAAGCTTACTCCCTCCGGGGATAGAAAGCTCCACCCGAATCCCTCCAGAACATTCTGCTTCCTCAAGGGCATCTTTCACTTCCCTTTCTATCATCTGCCTCGGGACACGGTTAATTGCCGCCGCGCCTACAGGCTGCTCAAGTCCCGGCTTGGTTATGCGTCCGATTCCCTCGCCGCCCTCGATTAAGATACCGGGAGTATCGTTAAAGCTTACCTTGCCGTAAACCAGCACGCCGTTGGTAATATCCGGGTCATCGCCGCTGTCTTTTTTTACTGCGCAGGATACGGACAAGGGGCGTCCCGGGTATCTGCCGTCACAAAATTGTATACAGGTATCAAGAACAGGCAGAGTTAACTGCCTTCCTCCCGGAAGCTCTGCCTGTATCTCACTGATATTTTTCCCTGAAAGCAGCATCTGCATAGCCGCCTTTACTGCAGCCTGCGCGCAGGCGCCGGTTGTATAGCCCTGACGCAATACTTCTTTTTTCATTCTACACTCCGCTCTATATCATTTTTCCACTCCACAATCTCGCCGCAGGCAATCTTCTCTCCCGAGTCCCCTGACGGCTGGGAACGAAAATCATCTGCCTGTTTATGAAGAACGATTGTCCTGCCAATCACATCCTCCGGATAAAACCTCCCTGTATATAATATTGCCCATATCACCCCGCCGTTCGAAAGAAGCACCGGCAGATCTCCTGCATGCTCCGGATGTGCATGATTCTCTTCATCATAATGCATACCTGTATCAGCAAAAAAATCCTTTGCATTTCCGGTGCAAGAACCTCCCTTATGAACGTGGAAGCCATAAAAACCACTGCCTTTGTCCTCAAGCTCCTCTGGAAGCCCATATATTTCTACTGCCACTATTGTTCCGCCGTAAGTATCGTAAAAATCTACCTTCCCGCGTATGTTTTCGTATACTGCGCTTCCTCTTATCTCTGCAGCCGCCGTTGGATTCCCGGTTATTTCTATTAACATATTATCACACTCCTTCTTTCTATGTTTATGCATTTCAGGAAGAAATGTGATAACTGCATGGAATTTTTTACTTTAGGTGATAGACTGCTTCAATACTACACCCCGATTTTTCACTTACACCACCAGCATCGCATCCCCAAATGAAAAGAACCTGTAGCTTTCCCTAACCGCCTCCTCATAAGCCTTGAGTACATGCTCCCGCCCCGCCAGTGCAGACACCAGCATAATAAGCGTTGATTCCGGAAGATGAAAATTTGTGATCAGGCTGTCCAGCATCTTAAATCTATATCCCGGATAAATAAATATATCCGTCCAGCCGCTGCCAGCTTCCAAATGACCGTTTTCATCCGCCGCAGATTCAATAGTCCGGCAGCTTGTGGTCCCTACACATACAACCTTATGCCCGCCTTCCTTCGCTCTGTTAATCTCCTCTGCCGCAGACTCGTCAATCTGATAAAATTCCGAATGCATGTGATGTTCTGTAATTTCTTCTGCTTTTACCGGACGGAAGGTGCCGAGCCCCACATGCAGGGTTACCCTGGCAATATTTATCCCTTTATCCTCAATTGTCTGTAAAAGCTCCGGTGTAAAGTGCAGTCCTGCCGTTGGAGCCGCCGCAGAACCGCTGTGCCTTGCATAAACTGTCTGATAGCGGCTTTTATCCTTGAGCTGATGGGTAATGTACGGCGGTAGGGGCATTTGTCCAAGTCTGTCTAAGATCTCCTCAAAAATCCCTTCATACGTAAACTGGACCAGCCGGTTTCCTTCCTCAGCAATCTCAAGTATCTCGCCTGTAAGAAGACCGTTTCCAAAGCTTACTTTTGTACCGGGTCTTGCTTTCCTTCCCGGCTTCACCAGCGTCTCCCATATATTATTTTCCCGGCGCTTAAGAAGTAATATTTCAATTTTGGCGCCTGTTCCTTCTTTTTCACCAATAAGTCTGGCCGGAATTACTTTTGTATCGTTAATCACAAGACAGTCTCCCGGATTCAGATAGTCCGTAATCTCCCGGAAGATATGATGAGAAATAGCCCCGGACCTCTTGTCTAATACAAGAAGTCTGGAGCTTTCCCGATTTTCTAACGGATCCTGTGCAATTAATTCTTCCGGCAGTTCATAATAAAAATCCTGTCGTTTCATTTTTGTGAATCCCTTTCCTTATTCTCTTCTTCAGGGCGCACCATCCGGTATGAACCTTCAAAGTCCGGCGGCGGCGTCACCTGGCGGGGTACAGGCGGTACGGGCGGTATAGGCGGTGCAGGCGGTATATTTACTGAATATCCTTTTATCCGTTTCACATAGACAACCCGCGTATCACAAAGCATATCATGAAGTCCCCTCTTTTCCTTATCAACTCCTGCAATAATATACCCGATACCCATGGTCAGTCCACATAAAAACCTTCCGATTGTTTCTCTATATAATACATCTAATAAGGACAATTTTTCTTCCTCTGTATGGATTACATGCAAATTCATCAGACGCTTTCCGGGCGTTGTCCCTGTACAGTACGTAAACAAAACAAAATAAAGCACTTGAAACACATACAGGATAATATCCTTCAATGTATAGTGAAACAGCACATTGCCTCCCAAAAATGTTCCTTCCGTTAGGGAAAGTAAGCCTGCTGTAAATAATCTTACAAAAAGCAATGCAAAAAACACTATCACACTATCGATGATATATGCTGCCAGACGCACCCAGAATCCTGCATAAGTCAGTATGTTTTTATTCCAGTTGTTCTGCATAATACATCGGCACCCCGCTTTCCAGTTCTTCTGCAGCCTCCGTCAGAATCTGCGCCTCAGATTTGGGCACCAGTCTCTCAATCCGGGCAAACAGAGAGCTAATCATATCAGACGGGGATTCCAAATGATAAAAAGTATCCACTCCCAACGCCTCAAGCATCTCCTGATTCATGTCCTCATACAGCGCAATCTCATCAATCAGCCCATTTTCAAGCGCCTGATCTGCAGTATAAGTCCGGCCGTCCGCCAGCACACGAACCTCCTCCTCGGACATATCTCTTCCTTCTGCTACAATCCTGACAAATTTAGAATAGAATTCATCCACCTGTTCCTGATAGATTGCAATCTGCTCGTCTGTCATCTGCGTACTGTCCTTATACTCTCCGCTTGTAATACTGAAATATTTTATCCCCAGCTTTTCATACAGACCCGTCATGTCAAAACCAGACATTATTACCCCGATGGATCCTGTTGTTGTATTTGGATTTGCATATATCCTGTCGCACGCCATAGAGATCAGATAACCTCCGGACGCCGCATAATGGGCCATATATCCCCAGACCGGCCGTCCTGTTGTCTCTTTATACTCCACTAGCTTCAGATAGAGCTCCTCTGATTCATACACCGTCCCTCCCGGAGAATCTACATACAGAAGTATGCCCTTATTATTATGATCAGACATCAGCTCGTCTATATACTCTTTTGTAGTTAAATGCTGATATCCGGACGGTGTATCAAATATTCCCGCCTCCGACTGTTCCTGAATTGTTCCAAGTACATCAACTACAGCAATATAGTCCTCCATCGGCGCGTTAAACATAAAGTTTCCGGTAAGCTGGGTAGCAAGCTCCTTTGCAAGCATATTACGGGATACCGCATTTGTAAGTACGCTGGCAATTCCAGTCACAATAAACAGCGCTGCTGCAACCACCAGGCCAATCATTTGTTTTTTCTTCATAGTCTATACTCCTTTTATTTACGAAGCTCAATCCCCATGTCCGCAAGCCCATTCCATATCCTCTCCATTGCCTCAGACACCTGGGCATCTTCAAGAGTTTTATCCTTTGCACGGAACACGATAGAATAGGCAACGGATTTATATCCTTCTTTAATCTGTGCTCCCTCATATAAGTCAAAGAGTCTATAGCTTTCTAAGTTTGCACCGCCCTTTTTCTCAAGCACCTCTTCCACCTGACCCACAAGAATTTCCTTCGGCATCACCATGCTGATGTCGCGGGTCACTGCCGGGTACTTCGCTATACCGGCATATTTTCTGTCAAACGTGGCGCGTTCTACAATCTCAGGCATATCAATGACCGCCACGTAAACCCTTTCACCGATTCCATAATTATCTGCCACATCCGGATGAAGCTCTCCTAAATAACCAACAACCACTCCGTCATAGATAATATCTGCCTGACGGCCCGGATGAAGATACGGCTTTGCACTTTTCGGATCATATACCTCTTTTCCGCTAAGTCCGGCTTTTTCGAAAAATTCTTCTATCACGCCCTTCATGCTGAAGAAGTCTCCTTCACCGTACATTCCCAGTGTAAACTGCATCCGCTCCTTTGGAAGCTCTGTAAGCGGCAGCTGCTTCGGCAGATAAATGTTGCCAAGCTCATATAATCTCACATTTTTATTTCTTCTGTTATAATTTAACCCAAGAGAAGTCAGCATTCCGTTCAAGGAAGTTGTACGCATAATACTATAATCCTCTCCCAGAGGATTCATAATCTCTACTGCCTGTCTGAGGGGCGAATCCGGCGCAAGCTTTAGTTTGTCAAATACCTTTGGACTTTCAAAGGAGTATGTCATACCCTGGCTGAAGCCGCAGAACTCTGCAATATCTCTTGCGATCTCTTCTATACGGAGCTTAAAGGATAATTTCCCTGTGGTTGCCTCGCCTTTGGGCAGAGTTGTGGGAATATTATCATAACCGAAAAATCTTGCCGCCTCTTCTGCAAGATCTGCAATGCGGAGTAAATCCTGACGGAAAGTCGGGACAATTACTTCATTCCTGCTCTCGTCATACTCCAAATCAAGCATCTTAAAATAAGAAAGCATATCCTCCCTGGGAATCTTGGTTCCAAGAAGCGCATTCATTTTTTCTGCATCAAAGGGAATTCTTACCGGCTCCCTTCTCTTTCCATACACATCAACCATGCCGCCTACCACCTCTCCGGCGCCAATCTCTTCCACAAGCTGGCATGCACGGTTTATAGCCGCCTCTGCGTTGTTCGGATCAAGGCCTTTCTCAAACTTTCCGGAAGCATCTGTCCTTAATCCTACTTTTTTGCTGGATTTGCGGATATTAGTCCCGTCAAAGCATGCCGCCTCAAAAAGCATTGTATGCACATCGTCGGTAATCATGGAATTCTCCCCACCCATAATTCCTGCAATTCCCACAGAACGCTCTCCGTCACAGATCATCAGCACCGAATCATCCATCTGCCGCTCCTGACCATCCAGTGTCACAAACTTTTCATCCTTTTTGGCCCTGCGGACAATAATCTCTCTCCCCGCAAGAGTATCCAAATCATACGCATGCATAGGCTGCCCGTATTCCTCCATTACATAATTCGTAATGTCCACCAGATTATTAATGGGGCGGATTCCCACAGAGGCAAGACGTCTCTGCATCCATTTTGGAGACGGCCCGATTTTAATATTTTTTACAACTCTTGCACAATATCTCGGGCAAAGCTCCGTATCTTTCACTGTAACCTTAATATAGTCGTTCACATCCTCGCTGTTTCCCGTCGCGGTTACAACCGGCGGTACAAACCTCTTACGGAAGGTAGCCGCCGCTTCTCTTGCAATTCCTATAACACTGTAACAGTCCACTCTGTTAGAGGTAATTTCATATTCAAATACCACATCATTTAAGCCCAGCGCCTCTATTGCACTTGAACCCGTCTCCACATCTTCCTGAAAAATGTAAATTCCATATTCCGGTGATTCCGGATACATGTCTCTATTCGATCCAAGCTCTTCAATTGAGCACATCATACCAGCGCTTTCTATTCCCCTAAGCTTGCCCTTTTTAATCTTCACGCCGCCTTTCATGCGTTCCCCCGGTTCATGTCCGCCTGCCACACGGCCGCCGTCTAAAACAACCGGCACCTTATCGCCTACATTCACATTCGGCGCGCCTGTTACAATCTGTACCGTCTCTGTCCCCACATTCACCTGACAGACAATCAGCTTATCTGCGTCCGGATGCTTCTCAATTCTGTCAATCTTCCCTACAACAATCTTGTCAAGATCCTCATCCAGTCTTTCATATCCTTCTACCTTTGTTCCTGATAATGTCATCGCATCCATATATTCCTGGGCAGTCACATGAAGCTCCGGAACATATGCTTTTATCCATGATAATGATGTATTCATTTTATTCTCCTTTCCTTTGGCTGCTTTTAAAACTGTTTTAAAAACCGTATATCATTTTCATACAAAAGACGCATGTCATCAATCTCATATTTCAACAATGCAATACGCTCTAAGCCTACGCCGAATGCGAAGCCGCTGTATTCCTCCGGATCTATTCCGCACATCTCCAGTACATGGGGATGGACCATACCGCAGCCCAGAATTTCAATCCATCCAGAACCCTTGCAGAAACGGCAGCCTTTACCGCCGCATTTAAAGCAGGATACATCTACCTCGGCGCTTGGCTCAGTGAATGGGAAATGATGAGGACGGAATTTTGTTTTTGTATCCGCTCCAAACAATTCCTTTGCAAATATCTCCAGCGTCCCTTTTAAATCAGAAAAAGAAATATTTTTATCTATTACTAATCCTTCTATCTGGTGGAAGGACGGAGAATGTGTCGCATCCACTTCGTCAGACCGAAAGACTCTTCCCGGCGCTATCATACGGATAGGCAGCTTCCCCTGCTCCATGACCCGGGCCTGTACCGGTGAAGTCTGGGTACGAAGCACAATATCCTTATTGATATAGAAGGTATCCTGCTCATCCTTTGCAGGGTGATCCGCCGGAATATTCAGCTTTTCAAAGTTATAAAGATCATACTCCACCTCAGGCCCTTCTACTACCTCATAACCCATTCCTACAAAAATCCGTTCAGCTTCTTCTAATGCAATTGTATTCGGATGACGGTGCCCTGACATATTCTTCTTTGAGGGAAGGGTAACATCAATAATCTCCTGCTTCAGTCTCTCTTCCCTGACGGCACGTTCCATCCTCTGCCTTGTGTCTTCAAGAACAGATTCAATTGCTGCCCGCGTCTCATTCACAAGCTGCCCCACCTTTGGACGTTCCTCTGGAGCGACATCTTTCATCCCTTTTAAAACGGCAGTAAGCTCTCCTTTTTTTCCAAGGAATTTCACACGGACATCATTTAACTTTTCAGGCATTTCGGCTGCCTGGATTGCTTTCAATGCTTCATCCTTAATACTTTGTAATTTTTCCTTCATTGCTCTGCTTCTCCTTCCACTAATAAAAAAACTCATCCCTTAAAAAGGGACGAGTATAACCCGTGATACCACCCTGATTCCTGTATTTCCCACGAAAATACAGGCACTCATTACTGCGTAACGTGCATATACGTCATTTTCTACTAATGTCTGCCTGAAAATAATTTAAACAAACTTTTCAAAAATGCAGCTCGCGCGGGAAATTCAAGGGCCACCTGAACCTGAGGAAACTTTCAGCCGGGGATTCCCTCTCTCTGACGGAAAATGACTCTTTACTTACACGGTCATTGCTTTTGTCTGCTGTATACCTAATTATTGTAACATAAGAAAATCCATTGTCAAGCTTTAAGAGTATCTTTTTTCTCCTTCGTCTTTCTTTCCTAAAAACAGTTTATCATACAGTATTACATTCACCTCTCCGCCGAGCAGTATACTATACATGCAGAAATACAGCCACAGCATAATGAGAACAATGGTCGTAAGGCTTCCATACATTGTAGAAAACCCTTCAAATATATCCACATATACAGAAAAAACCCAGGAAACCACCATCCATCCTATGGCGGCAAAAACGGCTCCCGGAAGCTGCTTCATATACCGGTCTTTACGGTTGGGCAGAAACTTATAGGTAAGCAGCATAAACAAAACAAGCGTAACCGGCGCGATAAAAATACGAGCCTCAATCAGCCAGTCTGCCGCTTTTGATAAAATCGGCACATGCTCCTCAATAAAGATACTCAGGCTGTTCCCGAATACCGACAGCACCAGCAGCAGTATAATGACCAGAATAAACATAACCGTATAAAGTGTTGCACGAAGGCGAAGAAACACATAGTTACGTGTCTCACGGCATTTATAGACACAATTTAACCCTGTGCTCATTGCAAGCACTCCCTTGCCCGCAGACCATAATGCAACAACAACTGTAACCGGAATAATCCCCATAGACTGATTATATACCTGGTTTACAATAGAAGTCATCAAAGATTCAACCGATGACGGAAAGACCTGAATCACAGCTGTCATTACATCTGCTTTCGTAACAGGTGTATATTGCACCAATGTAAGCAAAAGTAAAATGATTGGTATCATGCAAATCATGAAAAAATATGCGGTCTGAGCCGCGTAAGCCCCCACATGATCCTCCGCGATCTCCTCCGAAATCCCTGCTATTCTTTTGTACAATTCCTTTATTTTTTTCATGATATCACCTGCACGTCTCTTATATTCCTACTGTTACTCCCTGGTAAAACAATGTAAGTATCTCCTTATAGTCTTTCCCGCTTTTAGCCATTTCATTTGCACCGTTCTGGCTCATTCCTATTCCGTGACCATAGCCGCCGCCCTTTATTAAAAATATATCTCCTGATTTTTCAATTGTGAAAAATGCACTGGGAAGAAGCGCACTGCTGTCTATCTCCGAACCATCCTGAGTTTTTATTGTGTATCCCCCGCCGCCAAGAGCTTTCCGAATCTTATTTTCTGTCTCCACGACAGCAATACCCCGATCCCCTCTCGCTTCTATTTTTAACGCCACTCCTCCCGGTCCCGTTTCCACTATATCAATGCTCTCAAGAGTGCCTACGTCAATCTCTGTATTTAAACCTACAAGATCCGACATTGTCTGAACCGGTACCGAAGCTTCCCACCGATACCACGGGAGTTCCCTTTCATAATCTCCATCTTCTCCCTTTACTTCTACAGACTGAAGGTATCTGTTGGAATCATCCGGCTTTGTTCCCCAGGCCTGGGCACTTGTAGTCATACCACAGGAGGTAGAATAATAATATGTTGTCACTATCTGGCCGTTATACCTTACCACCTCGCCCTCCGTCTCTTTGACAGCCTGCGCCGTACTGTCCGCCGGCTTTGAATTTCCATACACCTGATAAGACGTACTGTCGTTCACATGGGCTTCATATTCCGGATATCCATATCCTTCCATCTGACGATAAGCATAGCTCCTGGCGCAGACTGCCTGGGCTTTCAGCGCTTCGAGTTCATAATCTGAGGGCATTTCACTTGGAACTACGCCGCACAAATAGCTTTCCACCGGAAGCTCATTGATCATCACAATACCTTCCGCTGTGGTACGAAGCTCTATAACCCCCTCGTAGGACGGCGTTCCGTATCCCCGGTTCAAACTTCCCACGGTAATTTTGCCTTCTCTTGCACATATGCGGATATTTCCCCTTTGAAACCGTCCATCATCCGGCGCTATCTGAAGAACACTGTCTTCCGGGCATTCCTCCTTCTCCTCTCCATAGGATAGAATAAGCCCTGAGGCTGCACTCATTGAAACTTCCGGATGTGTAATATGCTGATATCCGTCTGTCATAAGCAGCACGCGTATATTTGGATTTTCCGCCTTTATTTTCTTCTCTTGTGCTTTTTCTTCCTTGTCTGGTTCGCTGCTCTTTTCTTTTGGCTGTATTTCACTGTTTTTTTCTTTTTCAATACCCTCTCCGCTCCCCTTAAGGGCCGCCGTTAACCCGACAATTATAAATAAAACTGTCAAAATTGCCAGACCATAATATAAATGCTTTTCCAATCTGTTTTTTTTCAAAAATATGTACTCCTGACATTATATTGAAAAAGACAGCCGATGCACGACTGTCTTTTATCTTTTGTATAATACCCAAAATGCCGGTTCCTGTATTTTGACTCCTAGCCGCAGCCAGGTGGGTGTCCGCATCCGCTTTTCTGTCTTCCTCTGCCTGAAACGGAAGGCCTGACATATTACGGAGATATAAGAGTCCCGTTTAAAGTTTTGTAGGTTCAAAATTACAAGAGTATCGAACATTCCAGGTTTTTACCTGCCGTTATTATAACCCATTTCCGAAGATTTTACAATATCCGTTTCTAAAATATTTCTTATTACTTCAGCATTATATACCTGTAATTCCTTATATATCCAATTTCAATATTTTTTTTACTGTCTCTTCCATTCTATCCGCGTCACATTCTGTTTTGTGAATAACCTCGGCATTTAGAATATCCTTCACAGCCTGGGGCATTTCCACGCCTGAGATTTCCTCAAGCACTGGAAGAAGCCTTAGCTCATCTTCCCCTGGCTCTTCTTTTATTGCCTCCATGACACTGTGCACAAATTTATAAGGACTGGCCGTGGATGCGACAACGCATTTTTTCATATCACCGGTATTTTTTCTATACTCACTGCAGACATGCGCGGCTACCGCCGTATGTGTATCCATTACATAGCCCGTTCTTTTATACACCTCCCGGATACTTTCCTTTGTCTGTTTCTCATCCGCATAGCCTGCTGCAAAATCAGAAAGCTTTTCATACATCTCCCTGGAGACTGTATATCTTCCGCTTTCTTTTAATTCCTGCATGAATCTCCTCGTCTTTTGTGTATCTTCGCCTGTAATCAGATAAATAAGCCTTTCAAGATTACTGGAAATGAGAATATCCATAGACGGAGAGCTTGTAAGTACAAATTCCCTGTTTTTATCATAGGTTCCGCTGGTAAAAAAATCAAACAGTACTTTATTTTCATTGGACGCACATACAAGTCTGTCAATGGGCACGCCCATCTTTTTTGCATAATATGCAGCCAGGATATTTCCAAAATTTCCTGTAGGCACTACAACATTAATTTGTTCGCCATCCCGGATTTCTTCATATTTTAAAAGCTTTGCATAAGCATATACATAGTATACAACCTGCGGAATAAGACGTCCGATATTGATAGAATTAGCGGATGAAAACTGATATCCTCCGGACGCAAGCTTTTCCGCCAGTTCCCTGTTCTCAAACATTTCTTTCACACCGCTCTGGGCCTGATCAAAATTTCCATGAATCGCTGCAACATCTACATTACTTCCCTTTTGGGTCACCATCTGAAGTTCCTGGACTTTGCTCACACCGTTCTTCGGATAAAAAACAATAATCCTTGTTCCCTTCACATCTGCAAAGCCTGCCATCGCTGCCTTTCCCGTATCTCCGGAGGTAGCTGTCAGTATCACAATCTCCTTGTCCGCCTGATTTTTCCTGGCTGCTGTAGTGAGAAGATGCGGAAGAACAGAAAGCGCCATATCCTTAAAGGCAATCGTCGCTCCATGAAACAGCTCCAGGTAATAAATATCTGCCGCCTTTACAAGGGGCGCTATCTCTTCCGTGTCAAATTTACTGTCATACGCTCTGTCAATGCACTCCTTAAGCTCTTCCTCTGTAAAATCTGTAAGAAACTGCTTCATAACAGCATAAGCAGTCTCCTGATAGCTCTTCTCCTTAAGCTCTTCCATAGACACGTCCAGGGCCGGTATTCTTTCCGGCACAAACAGACCGCCTTCCGGAGCAAGCCCTTTAAGAATTGCCTGTGATGCGGTTACCTTTACATCAGAGTTCCTTGTACTTGTGTAATGTAGATTCATCTTGCGCCACCTTCCTATGCTTCCTTTTTACTGTTGGTATATTTTACAAGACCTCCCGCTTTTATAAGCTTCTGCATAAACTCCGGGAAGGGCTGCCCCTGAAATTCAGTTCCTTTTGTCTTATTATATATCTTACCATTATCAAAGTCCACCTCTACCTCATCGCCGGCATCAATTCCCCGTGCCGCCTCCGGACATTCAATAATTGGTAGTCCAATGTTAATGGCATTTCTATAAAAAATTCTCGCAAATGTCTCTGCAATTACACAGCTTACTCCTGCAGTCTTAAGACAAAGCGGCGCATGCTCTCTGGAAGAACCGCAGCCGAAATTTTTATTTGCTACAATCAAATCTCCCTGCTTCACCTTTTTTACAAATTCCGGATCTATATCCACCATTGCGTGACTGGCAAGTTCCTGCGCATCAAAGGAATTCAGATACCTTGCCGGAATAATAACATCCGTATCTACATTATCTCCATATTTAAAAACGTGCCCCAATGCTTTCATTATCTGTCACCTACTTTCTCAGGATTTGCAATACAGCCTGCAATGGCGCTTGCCGCTGCCACCTCGGGAGAAGCGAGATAAATAAGTGAATCCACATGTCCCATTCTTCCCACAAAGTTACGGTTTGTTGTAGATACACATCTTTCTCCTGCCGCCATAACGCCCATGTGGCCTCCCATACAGGGGCCGCAGCTTGGTGTATTTACCGCACATCCTGCGTCAACAAATATATCAAGAAGTCCTTCTTTTATACATTGCTTGTAAATCTTCTGTGTCGCCGGTATGACCATGACCCTCACGTCCGGATGAACGGAACGCCCTTTTAAAATCGCCGCCGCCCTTCTCATATCCTCCATACGGCCGTTGGTACAGGAGCCGATAACCACCTGTTGAATCTTAACAGGATCCATTGCCTCAATCTCATCAATCGTCTTTGCGTTCCCTGGAAGGTGGGGAAATGCAACCGTCGGCCGTACCTTGGACAAATCAATCTCAACCACCTCATCATATACGGCGTCTGCATCCGCATCATATATCTGATAGCTTTTCTTCGTATGTTCTCTCAGATATTTTTCTGCCTTATCATCTACCGGAAAGATTCCATTTTTCGCACCCGCTTCGATGGCCATATTTGCCATTGTAAAACGATCATCCATAGACAGCCCGCTGAGCCCTTCACCTGTAAATTCCATGGATTTATACAGCGCTCCGTCCACACCGATTTTTCCGATAATATGAATAATAATATCCTTTCCGCTCACATATGGTCCCGGTTTCCCTGACAGTACAAATTTTATTGCTCCCGGCACCTTAAACCATAGTTCTCCGGTAGCCATTCCCGTTGCAATATCTGTTGTACCGACCCCCGTGGAAAACGCTCCTAACGCTCCGTATGTACAGGTGTGGGAATCTGCACCGATTATACACTCGCCTGCCGCAACCACTCCCGCCTCCGGCAGAATCGCATGCTCTACACCGGACTTACCCTGTTCAAAATACCATGTAAGCCCCTGCTCCCTTGCAAATTCACGGATAGCCTTTGAATTCTCCGCGGATTTAATATCTTTGTTAGGCGTAAAATGATCCGGCACCAGCACCACCTTGTCTTTATCATACACATTTTCTGCCATCTGGCGGAAAATCGGCAGAGCCATCGGCCCGGTGATATCATTTGCCATAACCACGTCTAATTTCGCTTCTATCAACTGCCCTGCCTCTACGCAGTCCAGTCCGGCATGTGCGGCTAATATTTTCTGCGTCATCGTCATTCCCATCTGCGACAACCTCCTGTTCTTCTATTTTGTCTTTCGCATTATTGTAACACAACCAAATACGGCTATGCAAGAAAGAACCAGCAACAGGATAAAAACAGACAAGATCCGTGCGTTTCTATCTCCTGTTTTCGGAGCTGCTTTCACCTCTGTCCCGGGTTTCTCTTTTTCCTCTACAGCTACAGTCTGAAACTTATTGTTAATGTCCTTATGCTCTGCAGCCATCTCCGGCTCTCCCGGCTTCGTCACATCATACAATTCCTCAAAAATTACTACATCCGCTCCTTCAAGTCCGGCAGTCGGAAATGTGAATTCGATCTCAACCTGCTGCTTCGTATCCTCTGCCACAAATTCAACCTCGTTTTCCACTCGTTTTCCCTCTATAATAAGCTCCTCATTCTCTGCCTTCAGCATCTCGAAGCCATACAGCCTGTATTTTTTTCCCACCTCAAGTCCGTCAATAGACACCGCGTCTATAATCGTAACTTCTCCGTCCGCCGGAACTGTCTTGGAACCGTCTGATTTATTTGAAGCTGTCGTATGAATGGAGATTTCCCTTTCTTCTGGTTCTTCCTGTTCTTCTGGCTCCTCTGGTATATCCGGCGCCTCGTCTACCAGTGTTCCCAGATCTATCACCTTCTTTTCCCGGTATACGGATACCTGGAAAGGCGGAATCAGCAGATAGCCTGCATTTGCTTCGCATGGAAGCTCTGTAATCTGATATACGTCATATGGAAGCGCTCCCTTTGTATCGTCCGCATCGGATGTTCCAAACCATATCCCGTCCCTGCTTGTTATTCCGGCATTCGTATTTTGTGTATGTGGGTTCCAGTCAGAAGCCGTACTGAACTGTCCGTTTTCATCCGTAATTACAACATGACTTTCCCCTGTCGTTATGCTTGTAATCTCAAACGGAACGCCTGAAAGCCTTTTATGCGCATCTCCTGCCACCTTTATCCCTTCCAGATCTCCGCGGATGACTCTATCTTCCATAGCGTATCTGTTCCCTCCGGCAAGCGTCCCGGCATTGCCTTTTTTCTCTACAACCGACACATATTTTCCAGTAATTTTTCTGCCGTCGGCCCCGGTTAAATAAGAATCTTTTAAAAGATAGCCCTCCGGCGCTTTTGTTTCCTCAATGGAGTATGTTCCCAGGGGCAGCACGGCGTTTCCTTTTTCATCCAGATAAAAGTCTTCGCAGCCGTCGCCTTTATACGCTTCTTGAAGCTCTGCTTTGTACAGCAGTTTTCCCTCTTCCCTGCATTCCTTTGTTATTAGCACCCATGTACGCTTCGGCGTGCCTTCCGCTTTTCCTGATAGATTATCGTAATATTTAATTGTAAATTCTGCACCGGAAAGAGCTGCTCTTCCCTGTGGAAGTCCCTTTGTGTCCTGATCTATTTTCATAATAGAAAGACCTGCTGCATCATACCCCGGGACTTCGGCAACCTTAAGAACTGCTGTCTCCTTTGCAGATACAGTAATCGTATAAGTTTTCGGATCCGCCACATATCCGCTGGGAGCAGTGAGCTCTTTCACATAATAGGTCCCTGCTTTAAGCTCCAGTGTATTACTGTTTCCTGATTCATCTGTTACAAGCACTCCGACCTGTGCTGCCAGACTGCTGTCGGAATAGATTCCATACTGTGCTCCCTCTAGAGAATAACAGCCATTTCCATCCGTAACAGCCGTATTTGCGGAACTCTTTACAAGTTTAACAAAGCCTCTGTCCTCCACACCCCGAAATATAACATACGAAGCATAGCTCTTTCCATGTCCGCCTTCTACCTCCCACATTTTATCGAAGCGGCAGTGTATTGTCCCTGTACCCTCACACCAGCTGGAATACGCCGGATGAAACCAGTAAGCGCCTGCTCCTTCTCCCCATGCGTGATAGATACTGTAATCCTCTCCTACAATTCCTGTATGGATATCTACGCCCGAAGAATTAAAAAATATCACAACATCTCCTGCTTTAATCAGCCCTGCCGTAAAATCTCTGTTAAACTCTTCCGCGGAAGCTCCTTCTGCAATCTGTAATCCATGACTTTGTCCATAGCTTAAAATATCACCTGTATTCCGGCCCATATCTACGCCCAGCTGCCGTCCGACCCAGGTCACATAGCCGGAACAATCCCATCCGTCAGGCGTTGTCCCTCCCCAGACATAGGGAACGCTGAGTCCGGACCTTGCAGCGGCTATTACTTCATCTGACGTTCTGCCCTCAAATAAAACAACGGCATCTGAAGCCTCTGCAGAAACTATCCCGGTATGATACAAAAATACAAGCGCCAGGATTACGGCAGCAAAAAACAACATACCTCTCCTTACCATATTTCATTCTCCTTTTTTACTCAATTATCAATAGTTACAGTCCGTTTCTACCCTCCTCTCTGTATGAGTATCTCGTTTTTGAAAATCCGGGAAGAATCTTTTCCCTGTTGGGGGATACCCCATGAACTTTGTTATAGAAACATAGAATTTCTTAGACGAGTGCTATTATCATAAATATTTTTTCTATATTTGTCAACATTTTCCGCACCTAAATATTGCACAAAAAACAATTGAAAAAGACCGATTCTAGAACCGGTCTCTCAGCTTTATCTTTAATTCCTCTAATATTTCTTTATGATGCCTGGATTCCATTTTCGGAAAAGCGCTGACAAGACGCCTGACTATTCTGCCCCTCTGTCCGGCAAGTTCTTCATATCGTTTCTTAAGCTCTTCTCCGTATTCCTCCAGTCTCTCTCTCGGCTCCTCTATTCTCTCCTCCAGCCGTTTCTTTCCTTCCTCCTTGATTTCCATGGTCTCCATTACATTCTCATAAATCGTTTCTCCCAGCTTGTCTGAAAGCTCTCTAAGCTCTCCAGCAATCTTATCCATCGCTTCCAGCTGTCTGTTAAACTTCAGAATACTTGAGGAGGTAACATACAAATCAGCAAATAAAACTACTGCCAAAGGAATAAGCAGCACGATTCCCAGCATAAACGGTATTACAGACAGGGCTTCGTGTATAATTGGATGAATCACTCTGACAATAATAACACATGCCGCTCCCCACACAAGAGAAAATATAAGGCACACATATCCCCCAATATTTAATGGCTGACCGGTATAGTCCCACCATTTATGATGGAAGATTCTGTCCATGAAATAGCCTGTAAGCCCCTCTAAGACTGTCACAAGAACAGTGGATGCAATATAAAGAACCGGAAGGTTCCCTGAAAGCGGCGTCAAAAACCAGAGCACTGCGCTGACACCCACACCATAGATGGGACATATAGGACCATTTAAAAACCCTCTGTTTACAAATGCTTTTTCCTTAACTGCTGCAAATGCAACCTCCGTACACCATCCCAAAAGACCATATGTAAAAAAATATAAAGCCAAATAATAAATCTGCATGTCTCCGTCCCTATTCCCTTTCCTTTAAATGGATTATACTTCACATTGCTTATTTCGTCAAATAGTGCTATAGTAATTCATAGAACCAGCTAATAATTAATAATTATCAAAATCAAAAAGGAGTCTTTCCTATGACATTAAAACAAGGAAAAAATAAAGAAACCTACCGAGTACTGTCGATTGATACCGAGCTGCACCTGGAACGCCGTCTGGAAGCTCTGGGTCTTACAACAGGCACCAGAATCACTATACTAAATAATGATAAAAAAGGCGCTCTTACCGTAAAATTCCGCGGCACTCGTTTTGCGCTGGGCAGGCAGATTGCAGAGCATATTGAGGTGAAGGAGGAAAGTATATAATGGCAGACACGATTCATGTTGGATTTATAGGTAATCCCAACTGCGGAAAAACAACACTTTTTAATGCATTTACCGGCGCTAATCTAAAGGTTGCCAACTGGCCCGGCGTTACCGTCGAAAAAAAAGAAGGCAAAGCCTCCTACGAGGGACAGGAATTCAAGCTTATTGATCTCCCCGGTATTTACAGCCTCACGTCCTATACCATGGAGGAAACTGTATCAAGAGAATGTATTATGAGTGACGAAGTCGATGTGATCGTCAACGTCATAGACACCTCCTGTCTTGAACGCAGCCTGTACCTTACTCTGCAGCTTCTGGAGCTTGGAAAACCGGTTGTTCTTGCTCTTAATATGATGGATATCGTAGAGGAACGGGGAATGGAGATCGATCTTCATCGTCTTCCGGAAATGCTCGGGACGCCGGCAATTCCTGTGTCTGCCAGAAAAAGGACCGGACTTAGTATTTTACTTCATGCCGTATCCCACCATAAGGAGTATCAGGCCCAGGGGCCTTACATTCATCATCACAAGAACAAGCACTCCTCACACCGACATAACCATCATGAAGAATACGCAATGGTATATGAGGATTATATTGAGGACAAAATTGATCTGATTATGAATGAATTTCCTGCAAAGTATCCTGATGTCACCAACAGAAGATGGCATGCCATCAAGCTGCTGGAAAAGGACAGTACTATAACTGCCTCCTATCCCCTCTCTCTTCCGAATACCATTGACAGAAGTTACGAAAAAGATATTATTAACCAGAAATATGATTTTATTGAGGAGATTATATCCGAGGTGCTGGTCAACAAGTCAGAAAAGGAAGCCTCCACAGAAAGAATTGATCGCTTCATGACAAACCGCTGGCTGGGCCTTCCTGTCTTCCTGTGTATTATGGCGCTTGTATTCTTTTTTACCTTCACAATCGGAGACTGGATGAAAGGATATTTTGAAATTGCTCTTGAAGGTTTTTCGGGCCTTTCTTCTTCTGCTCTTGCTTCCATACATACGAATGATATGCTGATCTCTCTAATTGTAGACGGGATCATATCCGGCGTTGGCGGAATACTTACTTTCCTTCCTAATATCTTTATCCTGTTTCTTGCACTTGCCGTTCTGGAAGACAGCGGGTATATGTCAAGAGTTGCATTTGTGATGGACGATATTATGAGCCGCCTGGGCTTGTCAGGGCGTGCATTCCTTCCCTTGCTTCTGGGCTTTGGATGTACTGTTCCTGCCGTAATGGCCTCCCGTGCCCTGGAACATAAAAAAGACCGTTTTAAGACAATTCTCGTAACGCCATTTATGTCCTGCAGTGCAAGACTTCCGATTTATGTATTATTTTCTTCCATGTTTTTCAAAAAGCATGCCATGCTTGTATGTTATTCCCTGTATCTGCTTGGCATTGTAATTGCAATCCTTACCGCATTTATTCTTTCAAAGCTGGATGGAAGCAGCTCTGACCATACGCTTTTAATTGAACTGCCGGAGTACAAATCACCAAATGCGCGCGCCATCGCAATCTATGTATGGCAGAAAATTAAAGATTATCTGACAAAAGCAGGAACTGTCATCTTTATTGCTTCCATCATCATGTGGGGAATTCTGAATTTCGGACCTCATGGATATGTTACGAGTATCTCGGAAAGCTTTGGTTCTATAATAGGAAAAGCGATTGTTCCGGTATTTAAACCCATAGGCCTTGGCTACTGGCAGATTATTGTGGCGCTGATTGCCGGAATCGCCGCCAAAGAAGTTGTTGTATCAAGCTGCAGCGTTTTGTTCGGCATTCAAAACATCACCACTGCCCGTGGCATGGACGCTATGGTTGTCACTTTAGGCGGCCTTGGATTTGGAGCCGCAAATGCTTATGCGCTGATGGTTTTCTGCCTCCTTTATATCCCCTGTACTGCGACTATTGCCACAATCCACCGGGAACTGGGAAGTATAAAACAAACTCTGGGAATCCTTATTTTCCAACTTCTCACCGCATGGGGCGTAAGTTTCATTGTGTATCATATCGGGCTTCTCCTGTAACAGCTTTCTCAATACTTCTTACTTCAATGTGAAAAAGACAGCCGGCTGGCCGATTCAGGGCCTGTTGGCTGTCTTTTCTCTTCTTTTATCTGCTGCCGCTTTTCAGGTAGGGGATCTCGATCGGATCAATCGGATCAACCGGGTTTTCTATCTCCCCATTAAGCTTTCGTTTCCTCCATTTTAAAAGAGCGCCGCCCTTATTATAAAACCAGAAGGAATATACGAGAAGCTTGTTCGCTTTTCCAATCCTCTCCTTTGTAGTCTTATCATAAAGAATACCTCCCGCCTCTATGGATGCTTTCCTTCGGATCAGTGAAATCAACTCTGTTTCACATGTCACATACTCCGGAAGAATCGTATACCCTCGCCCAACACAGTCCGGCTTATGGGAATCACTTCCCCCGATTCCAGGTTTCTTATATTTTTCAGCCAGCTTTGCGGCGCCTTCATTAGATTTCACAGGCTCACAGGCATTAAACGCTTCAAAGAAATCAAATCGTTTAATAATTTCCGGTGATTTATAATACCGCTTTGTATTGGTGAAGCTTAAATACTTCTCACCGCAGGGGTGCGCCGGTCCCAGTATTCCCCCATGCCGGTGCACAAAATCAATCAGAACTGAAACGGGAAGGCCCCGCACCTCCAAAAGGCGCATCTTTACGCCTTCCGGCATAATACAGATAATATGTCCGGCATCGCATGTATCATACTCGATTCCCTTAAGTACTACAAAATCCTCATGCATTTTTCCCTTCATCTTGTATTTCCAGTGGCGGTAACCCTTATAAGTGTCATGATCCGTTATCAGCATCCCATCAAAGCCCTGTGCCTTTAAACCGGCAATATAGTCTTCCAGACTTACCTTACTGTCTATTGAGCCTTCGCTAACATGACAATGCATATCGATCTTCATAAGAAAGCCCCCTTCCTGCATTTTACATTATTCGTCTTCGTCCTCTTCAAGAATTGATCTTGCCTTTTCCACCTCAGATTCTACGGAATCCTTCTCCTTTACTCCATCGGAGTATATTTTTTCCCTCCTGCCGACCTTTCTCGAATGCATCATGAACTGTACGCCTGCTCCAAGTACTGCAAGCACCGCCCCCAGTACGTAATTCATCCAGAAAGCTGCATGAAGTCCCGTAAGAGATAAAATAGCATTTCCTGCTGACAGTCCGCCAAAAAGAGCTGTTACAATTACAATTACAGGCTCCACATAGATAACCGCAAGTATGGCAAAAATCAGCGCAGCAGCGAACACTGCGCCTGCTATAATTATAGTGTCCCTTCCAATCCCTGCTGAAAATGGCCTCCCCAAAGCAACGCCCAAAATCGACGCGGCAATAGATACAGTTGAAGAAAATGCTAACAAAAATACACCTGCTTTATACAGGAAGGCCGAAAGGGCAGCAAGTATCAACCCGCATGAAAGTATAACCGCAACGGCAGCGGCTCCGGAGATACCTGATGCCGACACAATTACGATTCCTGCAAAAGCACCGATAAAAAAACCATAAAGAGCTGCAAGTACCCTTGTAAGCTTCAGTCCAAAAAAACAAAAAAGAAGGCCGCTCAAAACCATTACTGCAAGCAGTCCTGTATTTATCTTTCCGGCTATAAACACAGAGGTCGGCCCATCTGCGCCTCCGATAATAGTTTTACCAAAGTTTATCGCTTCATCCATATTCATACGCATTTCTCCTTTGTCCCTTATTAATCCCGGCAGCAAGCCTGTATTCATTATAACAAATAATTGTCGGAAATGAAACTATTTACCCGATTCTTCCTGATTTCTAAGACTTAAAATTCCTTCCAAAAGGATTTTTACATCTACTAACATGTAATCAAAAGCTCCCGCTTTATACAGATTTATTACAATCAATCCGAGAGGAACTGCAAAAATCATTCCAAACACTCCGCCTGTCTTATATCCAACATATAAAAAGACCAATGTAGGAAGGGGCTTAAGCCCCATGCTGTCTCCCACCAGCTTAGGCTGTATCAGTTGGCGCACAAGCTGCGTAATACCATATAATACCAGTAGACCAGCCATCATTTTATAATTGCCTACCATAAATTTATAAAACGCCCATGGTAATAATGCGGTTCCAGTTCCAAAAAAAGGTAAAAAATCCAAAAAAGCAATCAGCAGCGCAAGAAGAAAGTTAAAATGTACACCCAGAATAAGAAAACCTGCCAGTAAAATGATAAACACCACAAGCATAATTTTAAGCTGTGCCCTGAAATAGCCTCCAACTGCATATTTCAGATTATCTGTAACCATAGTCATACGTTTTACAATTGGATCAGGGGTTACCCGTCTGAACCACTCAATGACCTCCTCCCGTTCGGCAATAAAAAAGTATGCCGAAATAAATGTCACAATCATTGCAATTAAAACAGAAGGGATTCTTTTGGCAAAGTTGCCTGCAGCAGTAACCGTAGGCTCGCTGATACGCCCCATAACATCTCCCATCGTTTCATCCAGATTATTTACAGCCGCCTGCCATCCGTTTCTTATCCCTTCCGGAAGTCTTTCAAATATTCCCTGCATGCTCTCGCCAATTTGAGCAAAGCCCCGTTCCAGATCCTGATACATCTTGGGCATGTTCTGAATCAGACTTATAATCTCACGCCACAGCTTTACTCCTGCCAGATAAATAAGAAAGATAAGTACAGCAAGAACGCCTATAATGATAAGTACGGATCCAAGTTTCTTCACCAGTTTTATCTTCCTTTCCAGCCAGTTCACTACCGGAGATGCAATGTATGCAATCACCCATCCTATCACAAAGGGCATAAAGAAAATTAAAAGCTGAAAGCCCAGATATATAAAAAGAAATGTTGCAATTAAACTGAACACAAGGCTTACAATTACTTTCCAATATGGCCGCTCATCATGGAGCTGTTCTTTAAAATTTGTCTTCATGGCTTGTCTTTGCTTCGTCCCCCTCTAAATACTCTGTCTCCACCAATTCCCAGATTTCCTCTCTGCCTTGCTTTGTGACAGAGGAAAAAGGAATCATAATTGTTTCAGCGGGCAGGCACAAGCCCTGCCGCACTGCCTTTAACTGCTTTTCTTTCTGGCTTCTTTTTATTTTATCCAGCTTTGTTGCAATAATAATCGGCGTATAGCCCTGAGAAACAATCCACTCATACATCATTCTGTCATTGGCGGAGGGGGCGTGCCGGATATCAATCAAAAGGAACACAGCCCTAAGCTTTCTGGAACTGTGAAGGTACCTTTCTACCAGTGTCCCCCATTCCTTTTTTTCCTTTTCCGATACCTTTGCATAGCCGTATCCCGGAAGGTCGACCAGATATAATTGTTCATTAATATTGTAAAAATTAATTGTCTGTGTTTTCCCCGGCGTAGCAGATATCCTTGCGTAAGATTTACGGTTCATAAGCGCGTTAATAAGAGAGGATTTTCCAACGTTTGATTTTCCCGCAAAGGCAATTTCCGGCAGCTTATTATCCGGAAGTACACTTGTAATCCCGCATACAGTTTCCAAATTAATATTTTTAATTACCATGATTCTTTCCTTTCATACCTTTTCCAGAAACCAACGCTGCCTTTAACACCTCGTCCATGTGCGGAACATACAGGATATCCAGCCCCTTTGTAATTTCTTCAGACAATTCTTTAACGTCTGCTTTGTTGTCTTCGGGAACAATAACTGTCTTAATTCCTGCATTTTTTGCTGCCAAAAGCTTCTCCTTAAGTCCGCCGATTGGAAGGACTCTCCCTCGCAGCGTGATCTCTCCTGTCATGGCAACGTCTGCCCGTACCCTTTTTCCAGTAGCTGCTGACAGAATCGCAACGGCCATAGTAATGCCTGCCGAAGGTCCGTCTTTGGGCACAGCCCCTTCTGGTATATGGATATGAATGTCATGTTCCTTAAAAAAGGTTTCCTCTATCTTATATTTTTTACTTACAGAACGTATATAGCTGATTCCTGCTCTGGCCGACTCCTTCATTACATTGCCAAGCTGTCCTGTAAGCAGTATCTCACCTTCTCCCGGCATTGTATTCACCTCTATCTGAAGGGTATCGCCGCCTACGCTGGTCCATGCAAGCCCTCTTACAATTCCCACTTCATCCTTTTCGTTTGCCGGCTGGTACATGTATAACTCGCGCCCCAGATAATGTTCCAAATTACGTTCTGTTATCCGGACATATTTCTTATCTTTTTCAATGATCTCTCTTGCCGTTTTCCGGCAGATATCACCCAGCTTACGCTCAAGCTGTCTGACACCGGCCTCCTTCGTATAATTTCTGGCAATCCTCCATATCGCCTTCTTACTGACTGTCAGCTGTCCCTCCTTAATTCCATGGCGCTTAAGCTGTTTCGGGAGCAGATGCTCCTGCGCAATATGGAGTTTCTCGTTCTCTGTATAACTGTTTACTTCTATAATCTCCATACGGTCAAGGAGCGGCTTTGGTATCGTCTGAAGCGTATTCGCCGTTGTAATGAAAAGCACATCTGACAGATCCAGGGGAACCTCCAGATAATGATCACGGAATTTTGAATTCTGCTCACTGTCTAGAACCTCTAAAAGTGCTGAGAATGTATCTCCCTTATAATCGTTACTTACCTTATCAATTTCATCCAGAAGCATGAGTGGATTTTTAACCCCGGCCTGCATAAGTCCGGCTGCAATTCTTCCCGGCATGGCTCCCACATATGTTTTTCTATGTCCTCTGATTTCCGCCTCATCCCGTACGCCTCCCAGTGAAATACGTACATACGGCCTGTTAAGGGCAGCTGCCAGTGACTTGGCAATAGAGGTTTTTCCTGTCCCGGGCGGCCCGAAAAGACATAAAAGGGGCGCCTCCCCTTTCCCTGTCAATATCCGCACCGCCAGATACTCAAGAATTCTCTCCTTTACTTTTTCAAGTCCGTAATGATCCCGGTCAAGAACCTTTTTGGCATACTTCATGTCCTGACGTTCCTCAGAGCACGCATCCCAGGGCAGCTCCAGCATTGTCTCAATATAGGTACGGATAACCCCTGCTTCTGCCGGACTGTTCATAGAGCTCTTAAAACGATTGATTTCCTTATATAATTTTTCTTTTACCTCCGATACAGCCTTAAGACTGTCAACCTGTTTTTGAAACTCCTCGGCATCTGTAATCACATGGTCTTCTTTCAGCTCTTCCCTAATGAGTTTCATTTCTTCTCGAAGCACATACTCTCTCTGATTTTTATCTACACGTTCCTTAAGCTTTGCCTGAATCTCTTCTTTGATTCCTATGATCTGTATCTCATTCATCATCTTGTCCGACACAGCATCAAAACGCTTTAACAGCTCCGTCTGCTCCAAAATACCCTGTGCCTCCAAGCTGGTCATAGGAAGTACAGCGGCAATGGTATCCACAAGCTCTCTCAGAGACTGAAGCCCCTCTATCTGATGTGCATATTCCTTCGAAAGTTTCGGATTCTTAGCGCTGTATTCTTTAAAAATTTCCTTTAAGCCGCTCATCATTGCTGTTCTGCCCATAGAAGAGTCTAAGAATTCCAAGCTTTCCTTTTCGTCCGTATCAGGTACGGCCAGAATATCTGCACGTAAAAACGGTTCCTCCTGTTCCAAATATTCAAGCCTTGCTCTCTGCTCGCCTTTAATTAATATCCTTCTTAAATTTTTCGGATACTTTACAATCTGCTTAATAGACGCAACACATCCCATGTGATACACGTCGTTAAGACCCGGATCATTTGTCTCGGCATTTTTCTGGGAAGTAAAAAAAATTTTCTGCTCCTCTTTCATAGCCTGTTCAATTGCCTTAAGAGACTTACTCCGGCTTAAATCAAAATGTATAACCTGCTCTGGCAGCACGGTCATTCCGCGAAGCGCTACCATCGGCAAACTCATCATTTTATCTTCCATATTTGTTCTCCTATACCTATCCGGACATCCCGTGATACATACCCCCATCGGGGTGGGCGGACTTTGTCCGATAAGGTATGCAACCTTATATATTACAAAAGCGGACGCACAAAGCCCATTGCACCCGCCTTTTTCTTAAACTGCCATTATGGGCAGCTTTTATGCACTTTCTGATTTCATAGATATACGTTCATATTCCGGCTCTTTTTTATCTCTTACAGTTTCTGCAGTAATCCGGCAAAATTTAAGTGAGGCGTCTGAGGGAGCACGGTACATAATGTCCATCATAATATTTTCCATAATTGCGCGAAGACCTCTGGCGCCTGTCTTCCTTTTTAAAGACGTATCCGCAATTTCCTCCAAAGCCTCCTTGTCAAATTCAAGCTCCACACCGTCCAGTTCCAGCATCTTCTGATATTGTTTCACAATTGCGTTACGAGGCTCTGTAAGAATACGAATCAATTCTTTTCTGTCCAGCCTCTCAAGGGCTACCGTAACCGGAACACGGCCTACCAGCTCCGGAATCAGCCCGAATTTCACCAGATCCTGAGGAAGGACCTGAAGCAGAAGCTTATCTACATCATCTTCATGGGTCTCGGCAATTACAGCATTGAAGCCAATTGATTTCTGATCGATTCTTTTCTCAATAATCTTATCAATTCCCTCAAAAGCCCCTCCGCATATAAACAGAATATTTGTTGTATCAATCTGAATTAACTCCTGATGGGGATGTTTTCTCCCCCCCTGCGGCGGAACATTTGCTACTGTTCCCTCGATGATCTTAAGAAGAGCCTGTTGCACTCCTTCTCCGGATACATCCCTGGTTATAGACGGATTTTCAGATTTCCTTGTTATTTTATCTATTTCATCAATATAAATAATCCCGTATTCTGCGCGCTCAATATCGCCTTCTGCCGCCTGAATAATCTTAAGAAGGATGTTCTCTACATCCTCGCCTACATATCCTGCCTCTGTAAGTGCAGTCGCATCCGCAATTGCAAATGGCACATTTAATATTCTCGCCAGAGACTGTGCTAAAAGCGTCTTTCCACATCCCGTAGGGCCAAGCATCAGAATATTACTTTTATGAAGCTCCACTCCCAGATCCCGTTCTGCCATAATTCGCTTATAGTGGTTGTAAACAGCAACAGAGAGTACCTTCTTCGCTTCCTCCTGACCAATTACATACTGATCAAGGAACTCTTTGATCTCCTGCGGCTTTAGAAGATTAATGTCAGAAAATGAACTCCATCTGCCATCTTCATCATATTCCATCTCTTCTTCAATAATCTCTGCACACACTTCCACGCACTCGTCACAAATATAAATTCCGTTAGGACCGGATATCAGTTTATTTGCCTGCGCCTGCGTCTTATTGCAGAACGAACATCGCACCTGCTCGTCATATCTCCCTGCCATACTTTCACCTTTCTAGCGTCTTGTAATAACCTCATCAATGAGGCCATAAGTTTTTGCTTCCTCTGCAGACATGAAATTATCTCTCTCCGTATCTATGCGGATAACATCTAAGGGCTGCCCGGTATTATCCGACAAGATCTGATTTAACTTCTGACGGGTTTTTAAAATATGCTCTGCTGCAATCTGTATCTCTGTAGCCTGCCCCTGGGCTCCGCCTGACGGCTGGTGAATCATAATCTCTGCATTCGGAAGCGCGAGCCTCTTACCCTTCGTTCCTCCTGCCAGTAGAAAAGAACCCATACTTGCCGCCATACCAATACAGATTGTCTCAATATCGCATTTAATATACTGCATCGTATCATAAATTGCCAGACCCGCACTCACAGAGCCGCCAGGACTATTGATATACAGATGTATATCCTTTTCCGGATCCTCTGCCTCCAGAAACAACAGCTGCGCAACAATCACACTTGCCGATACATCTGTCACTTCCTCACCTAAAAATATGATCCTGTCCTTTAACAGCCTGGAATAAATATCATAGGAACGCTCTCCACGGCTTGTCTGTTCAATGACATAAGGTACTAAACTCATGTATAACATCCTCTTTCCGTCACATTATTTTTCTACAGCATGATCTACAAGGAATGTAATAGCCTCCTGAACCGCCATATCTTCCTTCATCTGCTTCTTTTCATTTTCCCCCATAAGCTCTTTCAGCTTATCCGTTTCCATCTTATAGTTCTCTGCCATCTTGGCGACTTCTTCGTCAAACCTCTCATCAGAGATTTCTATGTTCTCTGCCTTTGCAACAGCCTCCAGCACAAGACGTGTCTTAATACTCTTTTCCGCCTGTACTCTTAATTCGTCATCCATCTTTTCCTGAGACATTCCCGTAAACTGGAAATACTGTTCCATCGTAAGTCCCTGGGCCTGTATTCTGCGCGCAAAATCATCCGCCATCTGACGCATCTGAGTCGTAATCATCGCCTCAGGGATCTCCATAGATGCATTCTCGATTGCTTTATCTACAGCCTGATCCTCTTGTTTCCTTTTGCCCTCAGAGGTTTTCTGCTCTTTAATCTTTGCCTTTACATCAGCCTTATATTCTTCTAAAGTATCAAATTCAGATACCTCTGCTGCAAATTCATCATCAATCTCCGGAATTTCCTTTGTCTTGATCTCATGAATCACACATTTGAATACAGCATCCTTACCCTTAAGATTTTCTGCATGATAATCCTGAGGAAATGTAACCTTTACTTCTACTTCCTTTTCGGTTTCTGCCCCTATAAGCTGCTCTTCAAATCCTGGAATAAAGGCGCCTGAACCTATGGTAAGCGGATAGTTCTCCCCCTTTCCGCCTTCAAAAGCTTCACCGTCAACAAAGCCTTCAAAGTCCATAATAACCTCATCCTTCTCACAGACAGGACGGCCCTCTGCCACAACTGTTCTCGCGTTTTTCTCCGCTTCCTCCTGAATCTTTGTATCTACTTCCTTCTGCGTTACACGATTCGAGATCTTTTCTACCTCAAGCCCTTTATACTCACCCAGCGTAACTTCCGGCTTAGTGGCAACCTCTGCCGTAAAGATAAACGGTTTTCCCTTCTCAATCTGTACTACATCAATTTCCGGCTGTGAAACAATCTCCAACCCGCATTCTTCATACGCCTCGGAATATGCCTTTGGAATCAGTGCATTTGCAGCATCATCATAGAAAATTTCTGCTCCATACATTTTTTCAATCATCTGGCGCGGAACCTTTCCTTTACGGAACCCCGGCAGACTGATCTTATTTCTTTGCTTCATATATGCATTCTGAAGCGCTTTTTCCAAATCATCGGCAGATACTTCCACAGTCAGCTTAGCCATGTTTTTTTCCAATTTTTCTACCTGTAAACTCATCTACTATTTCCTCCTATTGCCTAAAAATGGCATAATACATTCATCACAGAAGTATACCACAAACCTTTTCAAATATCCAGCCCTACATTTCATCTAAACGAAGTATTTTTTCAATCAGGTTATTCATATCTTCTTCATCAATATAATATTCATTCTTTTTATCTGCTTTTACATTAAGGATTACCGTTTTTCCCTCTCCGTAATCCACCCTCATATATGCAGTATCCAAAAGCTCATATGCGTGATTGACAATATCCGCCATAATCTGCCCCTGTATTTCCTCTTCGGTGCCGGTATATTTCCCTCCCTTTATGTTTTCTGCCATCTTAAGAGAATCCTCCACCAGAAGCTCATGAAATTTCACAAAAACATCTGCAGGCCATATAGTTACTGACACTTCATATTCCTTCTGACCGGTCTTCTCCGCCTTTGAAACCTCATAGCGCATGACAGAAAAAATCTTTGCCACAAGTTCTGCAAAGTTTTCCTGCTTCGCCTCGCTAATATCAAACTGGCTGGTAATTACGTTTACTGTAAAAGCATCCACTGTTTCCTGATATTTCAGCATCAGCGTCTCATAGGTGGCTCCGTCTATCCTCTGAAGAGCTTCCTTTGTTTCGCCCTGAAAAGTAAGATCAAGAAGCGCCCGTGTATATCCTAACGCATCAAAGCCACTTCTGCATCCGGTACCGGAACATATGACTACAATACATATTATTAAAAGAGACGTACTTTTTACACATCTTTTCATATAACTTTCCCTTTTGTATTTCCTAATGATATACAATTGCCTCTGCGATCTCTCCGGCTTTTTCATTTCCGACAAGCACTGCTATCAGTTCAAGTGCGAAATCAACTGCCGCTCCCACTCCCTGTCCGGTAATTATATTTCCATCTACCATAGCAGGCGCTCCTGTAAGCACAGCCCCTGAAATTTTCCTCTCCATATCTGGATAGCAGGTCACCCTCTTTCCTTTAAGAAGCCCCAAATCGCTTAAAATTGTAGGCGCGGCGCAAATGGCGGCAACGTACTTTCCACTCTCAGCAAAATCCTTTACAATCCTTCTCACACCAGAGTGGGCACCCAGATTCGTTGTACCCGGAAGTCCGCCCGGAAGCACAATCATATCAAACTCTGCAAGGTTTACCTCCTCAAACAAATCCTCTGTCTGAACTGCAATTCCATGTGAACCACGGATCATATATTCCTCTGTAACAGACACTGTATCTACATAAACTCTGGCTCTTCTCAACAGATCTACAACTGTCAGAGCCTCCACCTCCTCAAAGCCGTCAGCTAACAACACACATACTTTCTTCATTCCAAGTCTCCTCCTTATCTTTCTCAAAAACTGCCGCTCTTTTAATATTAACACCGTTTACTTTTGGTGTAAACTAAATTATACTTAATCTAAAACAGGAAAGGAACCTATTCTCTTATGGAAATTGAACGTAAATACTTAATTCAGGTATTACCAGAAAATATAACAGACTTTCCATGCCGCATGATTGAACAGGGTTATCTGAATACAGAACCTGTCGTCCGTATACGGCGTGACAATGAAACCTATGAACTCACTTACAAATCAAAAGGACTTATGACAAGACAGGAATATAATCTGCCGCTTACAGAGGAAGCCTACAGACATATGCTTTCAAAAATCGACGGACGCCTTATTCAGAAACGCCGCTATATGATCCCTCTGGAAAACGAACTCATCATCGAGCTGGATATTTTTGACGGAGATCTTGCACCGCTTATACTTGCAGAAGTCGAATTCCCGGACACAGCGTCTGCTCTTTCCTTTTCTCCTCCAGAATGGTTTGGAGAAGATGTTACCTTCTCGGAAAAATATCACAACAGCTATTTAAGTAAAGTATAGATAAGCAACATTTCGTTGCATTTTATATTTTTCTTCATTTCGATGCATATCCGGAAATTTATCGGGCAAATTGCTATACTAGAACCAACTACCAAACTTTACTTCGGAGGATTATAGCATGCCCAACATACAATTGGCCGACAATCTCCGCTTCTTAAGAAAGGAGAAGGGATTAAGCCAGCAGGAAATGGAAGAAGTGCTCAATTTGTCCAGACAGGCTTACTCAAATTACGAAAGATGTGAACGTACGCCTGATCTGGATGTTTTAGTCCGCTTATCCCAGTTCTATGGTACCAGTATTGATGCAATGATCCTTATGAATCTGTGTACTCTGCCAAAATCTGAGCTTTATTCCGGTTCTGTTGTCAAAGAGACTATAAGTCCTTATTATACTTATACAGAATGTAAAGAAACCGGTAATTCCGTCTATCTGACAAAAGATGAGCTCAGACTTATCTCTGATTTCCGCTCTCTTCCTGATGAGACAAAACAGATTCTTACCGGTTTTATCAGTAATGAACTTAATAAAAAACGAAAAAAATGAACCCATTAACCGTTCCTTTACTCTGGAACGGCAAAGCCGTCATGTACGGCGTTCATTGCTTTATCAATGTCCTTTTCTGCCACAAGAACTGTAATTCGAATCTCTGATGTTGAAATCATGTTAATATTAATATGGGAATTGTACAGAGTCTCAAACATTCTTGCCGCCACTCCTGGATTGCTCATCATTCCGGCTCCCACCACAGAAAGCTTCGCCACATTTTCATTATATGTGATCTCTTGAATTGTAAGCCTTTCCTTATTAGAATTCAGAATCTTAAGTGCATTCTCCAGATCATCTCCTGCCACTGTAAAAGAAATATCCTTTGTTCCCCCGCGTCCTACAGACTGCAGAATAATATCTACGTTAATATTATTCTTCGCCAGCGTATCAAAGATGCGGAATGCTGTTCCCGGCTTGTCCTCCACCCCTATAACTGAAATCCTGACGGTATTTTTATCGGCTGCAACACCGGTCACTAACATTTTTTCCATATTCGATGCCTCCTTGACTATTGTCCCTTCTGAATCGTTCAGACTGGAACGTACTACCAGCTCCACATTATATTTTTTTGCCATTTCCACAGAACGGTTGTGAAGCACTCTCGCCCCAAGACTTGCCAGCTCCAGCATCTCATCATAGGTAATAACATCAAGCTTTCTGGCATTTCTTACCACCCGCGGATCCGCCGTATAAACCCCGTCCACATCTGTGTAAATTTCACATTTGTCTGCATGGAGCACTGCCGCAAGGGCTACTGCTGTCGTATCAGATCCACCTCTTCCCAAAGTAGTGATATCCTCATATTTATTCACACCCTGAAACCCGGTCACAATGACAATCTTTCTGGAATCCAGTTCATGCAGGATCCTTTTTGTATCTACACGTTTAAATCTTGCATTACCATGGCGGGAGGTGGAGTGCATCATAACCTGAAATGCATTTAAGGATACTGCCGGCACATCCAGAGACTGCATTGCCATAGCCATAAGTGCTACAGATACCTGTTCTCCTGTTGTAAGAAGCATATCTATCTCCCGCTTCTTCGCTTTTGGATTAATACTCTCTGCTAAAGCAATCAGCTCGTCTGTAGTATCTCCCATGGCGGATAACACAACCACCACGTCATGGCCTGCCTTATAGTCTGCAATACAGCGGCCCGCCACATTAAAAATTCTCTCTTTATCCGCGACAGAACTGCCGCCGAACTTTTTTACGATTAGCATATATCCTCCTGTAGTAAATGCCCGAGCAGCTTAAAGCCATCCGGCCAGTTATTTCCGGTTTGCGCAGCAGTTTTCTCATTATATTCTGTCTTTCCTTCCTGCCTGCATGTACTGTCATATAAAAGGTATGGCACAGCGTCTCCTGTATGCGTGCGCATTTCGATGGGAGTCGGGTGATCCGGAAGAAGCAGAAGTCTGAAATCCTCTCCCGCCTTACTAAGACCGTCTGCCACCACCTTAAGAACCTTTTTGTCTACATACTCAATCGCAGATAGCTTATCTTTTATATTTCCCTGATGGCCCATCTCGTCCGGCGCCTCTATATGTATATAAGCAAAATCAAAGTCTTCTTCCACCAGGGCTTTTACTGCTGCCTGGGCTTTCCCTGTATAATTCGTATGAAGTCCTCCGTTTGCACCTTCTACAACAGCACATTTCATCCCGGCGCCTGCTGCAATCCCTTTTAACAGATCCACCGCCGAAACCATAATCCCCTTCTTACCGGTTCTTTTCTCAAAGGAGGCAAGCGCCGGTTTTTTTCCCGCCCCCCAAAACCACGCGGAGTTTGCCGGCTTTAATCCTTTTTCTCTCCGGCTTATATTAAGGGGATGATTCTCCAGGACATCATAGCTCTTTTTCATCATCTCAAGAAGTACCGGATCTGACGGAAGAAATTCACCGATACATTTTGTCAATATGTCATGGGGCGGTGTAAGCTCTTGCACTGCACCCTTTTTTTGTATCAAGAGATGCCGGTAGCTGGTACCGGTATAAAATTTATACCCTTCCCTTTCAAGCTCTTTCTTAAGCGCCTTTATAAGTATTTCCGCATCCGCCGTACTGATTTCATCGGAGCTGTGATCCAGGATTCTGCGCTCCTCATAAGAACACTCCTCCTCACTTAATGTTACCAGATTACACCTGAAAGACACATCCGTATCCTCCATTGCGACGCCGATACTAAGTGCCTCAAGGGGTGAACGGCCCGTGTAATAAAGCTTCGGATCATATCCCATCACTGCCAGATTCGCCGTATCACTTCCCGGAGCCATACCCTCTGGCACCATAGCTGCCATCCCAAGTTCAGAAACTTTGGAAAGCATGTCCATGGCAGGAGTATCTGCTGCCTCCAGCGTAGTCTTTCCGTCTAGCTCGTCAAGTGGTCTTCCTGCCATTCCGTCACTTAGTATTACTACATATTTCATTCCCCTGTCTCCTATCCCTTCTGCTCTTCAATACGTATCATATGCAGAATCTGTTCTCTGTAGCTTTTAGCCCTTGTATCGTAGTCCCCTTCCATCATAACCGGAGTTACAAAGCCAAATTCTCCTTCAAGGCCGTCTGCATGGATGATTTCAATCTCTCCAAAGGAATATTTCAGTTCAGAAAGCATTTCATCAGCGTCGCCTTTCATCCGGATAAAGAAACGCCGCTTAGCCCCCGCCTTATCCTCAAGCTTAAGTTTTTCCTGATCCCACATAGTCATAATATTTTTGTTCAGGTGCTTCGCGGCATCAACCACATCTGCCACAACCGCGCTTGCCGTTGGAAGCTTTCCGGCTCCGCTCCCATAAAACATGGCGTCGCCCAATACATTTCCATGAACAAAGATAGAATTAAAAACTCCGTTTACATTATAAAGGGGATGTTCCGGATAGAGCATACACGGAGCTACAATTGCATGCAGATGTTTTCCGTGCCGTTTGCTGGATGCAAGCAGCTTGATGGTTGTCCCCATTGCCTTCGCATACTTCATATCTGCCACCGTAATCTCTGTAATGCCTTCACAGTAAATATCCTCAAAATCTACCTGCTGTCCGGAAATCAAAGAGGATAATATTGCAATTTTTCTGCATGCATCATAGCCTTCTACATCTGCTTCCGGATTGCGCTCTGCATAGCCGTTTTCCTGCGCTTCTTTGAGCACGGTATCATAATCCGCGCCTTCATAAAACATTTTCGTCAGCATATAGTTCGTAGTACCGTTTAAAATACCTGTGATCTCCTCGATCTCATCAGCCGTAAGGGAAGAATTTAAAGGACGGATAATGGGAATTCCTCCTCCAACACTTGCTTCGAAAAGAAAATTAATATTATGTTCCTTTGCAATGGACAAAAGCTCTGCACCGTGCTTTGCCACCAGCGCTTTATTAGAAGTCGCCACGCTTTTACCGGCCTGAAGGCTTTTCTTCACAAATGTATAGGCAGGCTCAATTCCCCCCATAACCTCTACTACAATCTTTACCTCTTCATCATTAATAATCGTATCAAAATCATGAACAATTTTTTCCTGCACTGGATCCCCTGGGAAGTCCCTGAGATCCAGGACATATTTTACATTCAGCTCCTCGCCGATTCTCTGATTAATCCTGGCGCCGTTGGTATTAATAACCTCCACAACCCCCGAACCTACTGTACCATATCCCATCACTGCTATATTTATCACGTTTATCCCTCCCTCTGACCATTCACGGTCATCTTCAAATATGCATTTATAAACAGATCAATACTGCCGTCCATCACTGCCGTTACATTACTGCTCTCTGTACCGGTCCTGTGATCTTTAACAAGCGTATACGGCTGCATGACATAGGAACGTATCTGATTTCCAAATCCAATTTCCTTTATCTCGCCGCGGATATCCGATACTTTTTCCGCCTGCTCCTGCTCCTTTAACAGCTTTAGCTTTACCTTCAGCATCTGCATTGCTTTTTCCTTATTAAAATGCTGTGAACGTTCATTCTGACACTGCACCACAATTCCTGTAGGAAGATGCGTAATTCTGATTGCAGAAGAAGTCTTATTGACATGCTGCCCGCCTGCTCCGCTTGCACGGTAGGTGTCAATCTTAAGCTCATCTTCTGCAAGCTCGATATCAATCTCATCCTCAATATCCGGAACTACATCACAGGAGGCAAAGGAGGTCTGTCTCTTGCCCGCAGCATTAAACGGGGAAATACGGACCAGACGATGCACACCCTTTTCTGACTTTAAGTATCCATATGCATTTTCACCGTTCACCTCGAAGGTTACGGTCTTAATTCCGGTAATATCTCCATCCAGATAATCAAGCACTTGTATAGAGAACCCTTTTTTCTCAGCCCAGCGGCTGTACATGCGGTAAAGCATGCCGGCCCAGTCACAGGACTCCGTGCCGCCCGCCCCTGCGTGAAGCGTTACAATGGCGTTACAGGAATCGTATTCACCGGAAAGAAGGGTTCTGATCCTAAGATTCTCAAAAGCGCTCTCAAACTCCTGAAGCTCTGTTTCAATTTCCCTGATGACGGAAACGTCATTCTCCTCATAGCACATCTCAATAAGCAGCTGTATATCCTCGTACGCTGTATACAATGACTGTATTTTTTTTGTAAGCTCCTGAAGCTGCTTCAATTCCCTCATAATTTTCTGAGAGTCCTCCGGATTCTCCCAGAAGCCCGGTTCTTCTATTTTCTTCTCAAGCTCCTCTATCTGCTTCTCTTTACCGGCAGCGTCAAAGTGAATCCCTCATCCCGGCAAGAGGTTCCTCATAAGAACTTATTATACTTTTTAACTGGTCAAGCTCAACCACTTCCTGTCACCTCTTTCTATAAATGTAATGTTCTATCTGCGTCCGCAGCACTGCTTATATTTCTTCCCGCTTCCACATGGACACGGATCATTGGGATAAATCTTCTTTTCTATACGTTTTTTTGGTGTGCGCACGGCGCTGTCATCCTTATTTGTCCCCGTCACCTTTGCTACCTGCTCCCGTTCTACCTTCTGCTCAATCCGGATATGAAACAGCGTACGTATCGTATCCTCGGTGATTCCTCTGGTCATTTCACCAAACATATCATACCCAAGCATTTTATACTCAACCTTTGGATCTCGGTTTCCATAAGCCTGAAGACCGATTCCCTGCCTTAACTGATCCATATCGTCAATATGAGCCATCCACTTGGCATCAATTACCTTCAGAAGTATAACCCGTTCTATTTCACGTATATGCTCTGGCTCCGGAAATTCCGCCTCTTTCGCTTCATAAGCCTTTGCAGCACGCTCCTTTAACATGTGCTTAAGCTCCTTCTGGCTCATTCTCTTTACTTCCTCTTCTGTAACAGGAGCCATCGGAATTACAGAAAAAATACTTCTGTTAAGAGCCTGAAGATTCCAGTCCTCATAATCCGTATCCGGAGAAATTTCTGCATCTACCACATTTTCCACATAATCATTGATCATGTGGAAAATAGAATCCCGCATATTTTCCCCGTCAAGTACGCGGCGTCTCTCCTCATAGATAATCTCTCTCTGCTCATTCATAACCTGATCATAATCCAGCAGATTCTTACGGATTCCAAAGTTATTGTTCTCAATCTTCTGCTGTGCCTTCTCAATCGCATTAGACAGCATCTTATGCTCAATCTGCTCGCCTTCTTCTACACCAAGCGCTTCAAACACACTCATCAGCCGCTCAGAACCAAACAAGCGCATCAGATCATCCTCAAGGGCAATATAGAACCTTGACTCTCCCGGATCCCCCTGACGCCCGGAACGTCCTCTCAGCTGATTATCAATACGTCTGGATTCATGCCGCTCTGTACCGATAATCTTAAGTCCTCCTGCTGCCCTCGCTTCATCATCCAGCTTAATATCTGTTCCACGTCCCGCCATATTAGTGGCAATCGTTACCGCATCATGAATTCCCGCCTGGGCGACAATCTCAGCCTCCATCTCATGGAATTTGGCATTCAGCACATTATGCTTAATTCCCCGCTTTTTCAGCATTCCGCTTAAAAGCTCTGAATTTTCAATCGTAATTGTACCTACAAGCACCGGCTGGTGCTTTGCATGGGCCTTCTCAATCTCGTCGCATACCGCTTTAAATTTTTCCCGCTGGGTCTTGTATACAACATCTTCCAGATCGGCACGGATAACCGGAACATTGGTAGGAATCTCTACAACGTCCATACCGTATATTTCACGGAACTCCTTTTCCTCTGTAAGTGCAGTACCTGTCATACCTGCCTTTTTATTAAATTTATTAAACAGATTCTGGAAGGTAATTGTAGCAAGCGTTCTGCTCTCCCGTTTTACCTTTACGTGCTCCTTTGCCTCAATAGCCTGATGCAGGCCGTCTGAATACCGTCTTCCCGGCATAATACGGCCGGTAAATTCATCTACGATAAGAACCTGATCCTCTTTGACTACATAGTCCTGATCTTTGAACATCAGATTGTGGGCCCGAAGTGCAAGGATAATATTATGCTGAATCTCCAAGTTTTCCGGATCAGCCAGATTTTCGAGATGGAAAAACTTTTCAACCTTCTTCACACCGTCTTCGGTAAGATTGATATTTTTTTCTTTCTCGTTTACAATAAAGTCTCCTGTTTCTTCAATATCCTCACCCATTATGGCATTCATCTTGCTGAATTCTCCGCTTGCCTCGCCTCTCTCCAACTGACGGGCAAGAATGTCGCATGCCTCGTACAGCTTCGTAGATTTTCCGCTCTGCCCTGATATAATGAGAGGAGTTCTTGCCTCATCAATAAGAACCGAATCCACCTCATCAATAATTGCATATTTGAGGCCGCGCTGCACGAGACGCTCCTTGTAGATTACCATATTGTCACGCAGGTAATCAAAGCCCAGCTCATTATTGGTCACATAAGTAATATCACAATTATATGCGCCGCGCCTCTCGTCGCTGTCCATACTGTTAAGAACAACACCGACTGTCAAACCCAAAAACTCATGTACCTGGCCCATCCATTCAGCATCACGCTTTGCCAGGTAATCATTGACCGTTACGATGTGAACGCCCTCTCCTGTAAGTGCGTTCAAATATGCCGGAAGCGTTGATACAAGCGTCTTGCCTTCACCAGTCTTCATCTCTGCAATACGCCCCTGATGCAGGATAATACCGCCGATAAGCTGAACATGGAAATGACGCATCCCGAGTGTACGCACCGATGCCTCTCTTACAACTGCGTATGCCTCCGGCAAAATATCATCTAATGTTTCTCCGGCGCCAAGACGCTCCTTAAATTCTCTGGTCTTTCCCTTAAGCTCACTGTCGGAAAGCTCCTTCATGGCAGGCTCTAAGGCTTCAATGGCATCAGCTATCGGATAAATGCGCTTTAATTCATTTTCACTATGTGTTCCAAATAATTTTTGTATTAAACCCATATCGATAAAATGCTCCTTGTCCGTAAATTTACTCATTTTCCATTCTAACACTATTGGATGGTCAGTTCAAGTTTTTCTTTGTGACGCAGGCGCCAGTCCGATTATTGATTATTTCATTTTCCTGACATCATTATAGTGCAGAGTACCTCCAAATAAGTCTAACGCGCTGCCTACTGTAAAATCCACCAGACCTTTTGTAACAATTCTGAACCGTTCTATATCCTCAATGCTTCCAATACCGCCTGCATAAGTAACAGGAACAGCCCCTTCCCCCGACGCATAATTCCCCATGACTGCTGCCAGTGTTTCATCAATTCCGGACGCCTTCCCCTCTACATCCACACCATGTATGAGGAATTCATCACAGTACAGCGCTATTTCTTTCAAGATTTCTTCGGACAGCTCTACTTCCGTAAAATTCTGCCATCGGTCTGTTACTATATAATAAGTATCTTTTTTCTTCCGGCAGCTTAAGTCAATGACCACATGCTCCTTTCCGATTGTCTGCATAAGCCTTTTCATATGCTCCCAGCGTATCCTCCCCTCCCGGAATACATAAGATGTCACAATAACGTGGCTCGCACCTGCATCCAGATATACCGATGCATTCTCGGCGGTAATTCCACCGCCCGCCTGAAGGCCTCCAGGATATGCAGATAACGCGTCCATCACCTGGCTTTTCGTCTGTTCATAGTACGCAGAAGACGGCGGATTGAGAAGAATTACATGTCCTCCCTGTAATCCGTCTTTTTTGTATAGTCTGGCATAATATCCGGCATTATGTACAGATATAAAATTCTCTTTTGCATGATCATTCCTGTCTGTAAGGCTTCCGCCTACAATTTGTTTTACCTGTCCGTTATGTATATCAATACATGGTCTGAACCGCATGGATTTTCCTCCTAGTTATGCTGTTTTTTCTATTATATCTTTTATCAGCGCTTTTTCCTACTATTTTTAAAGTATCTTCAACATTTTCTCCGGCCTCCTGCGGGCGCTGCATTGTTTCCTGCTATGTAAAAAGAGACTGCCTGCACCTTCCAGTGCCGCAGTCTCTTCTAAGCGCTACCTATCTGTTATTATCCGTACTTTCATCCCGGACATTATCCTTACCATCCAACGCATCACCCACATCATCCGCGCCGTCTCTTATATCGTCGCCGATCTCATCCATAATGCCTTCATTATTTCTGTTGTCAGTTCCGTCTGTAGCGTCATTTGTGCTGCCTTTGTCTGTTCCATTGTCCGTATTTTTATCCGTCCCGTTATTTCCGTTTCCATTGTCCATGTCATCCGCCGTCCCGTTATTCACGGCGCCGTTGTCATCTGCATTATTATTAGAGCCGCATGCAGAAACACTCATAACTACTCCTAAACACATAAGCATCATCAATAACTTCTTTAACTGTTTCATGTTTTAATCTCCCTTTCATGTATATTTATCTGTTTATCAAGTACAGCCTTGCCTGCTTACTTGCTGCTAATAATATTTGCAGAAACATAAAATATATACCTGAAAAAAATTGGGATTTTTTTACAAATTTAAACAATCTCCGCAATGCGTCCGTTTCTGTAGGCTTCAAGAAGCATCTTCAAATCTTCAATCTGTTCCTTCATGTCTTTTCCAACATCTGTGTCTCCCACCCGCTTTCTTTCAGCCGCACGTTTTACCATCACACTGTTTGAATGAATGTCACTTTCCTTTTCAATTGCCGCCTCTGTTGATTCAAAGGGTTCATGGGCGGCCAGTATGAGGCCGTGAGAATTATAAATGAGTGTATAGCCTGCTATGCCCGTCTCCTTCTGATACGCTTTGGAAAAGCCTCCGTCTATAACAAATACCTTTCCTCCGCATTTAATCGGATTCTCTCCGTTTTTCGTCTTTACCGGTACATGTCCGTTAATGATATGCGTGCCTTCTGTTCCAAGTCCGAATTCCTTCAAAATATTATTAACTACATCTTCCTCTTCAAGAAGCGTATAATAGGGGTTCTTTGTCTCCTTATGGGTTTCCTTTTCTTTAAGAAAATATCTCTCAAAGGTTGCCATCTTATCCTTGCCGAAAAGGGGGGACCCTTCACTCAGCCAAATATACCACATAATATCCTTTCCCCGCTCCTTCTCTTTGTCATCCAATGCATAAAAGCCTTTTCTTACATAGCTTTCCAACACCTCGTAAAGGCTCTTTCCCTTATACGTCTGCCCATATATGCGCACCGGCTTCATACTCCCGTCTTCTCGAAGAGGTACACAGCCGTGATATAGAAGATTATTGTTATATACCTTATAGAGGCCGCCCTTATTCAAGAGAAACCGCATATGCTCCTGGAGTCTTCCGCAATTTTCGAACGCTTTTGTAAGGCGCTCCATCACATCCTCTTCCGCTGGCGTGAGGGAATAAGGTCTCTTCGGATCGATCGTCGGAAAATATTTATCCTTTAATTCATAGCTTTTCCCATTGATCTCAACTGTCCCTTTCTCATAATCGATCCGATGCAGGAAATTTCTATCTGCCATCTTAAAACCGGGATTCTTTTTAATAATCTGTCCCTCCACTTTAAATTGTATGATGGAAATTGCTTTATGCATCATAACATCCAGAAGCATCTGGTTTTTCCCATAATCCGGTATCCCCTTTAACTGAAAGCATTCGCATGGGTCCTCTCCGTATGTATCCATCGCAAATGTGGCAAGAGGAAGCAGGTTGATCCCATATCCGTCCTCTAATATATCTAAATTTCCATATCTTGCACAGATCCTGACTACATTCGCAATACATCCTCTCTGTCCCGCAGCGGCTCCCATCCACAGAACATCATGGTTCCCCCATTGAATATCAACGGAATGATAACCCATCAGCTTATCCATAATCAAATGGGGACCCGGTCCACGGTCATAAATATCTCCCACAATATGCAGATGATCCACGGTAAGCCTCTGGATCAGTTCACAGAGCGCGATGATAAACACCTCTGCCCTGCGGATACCAATAATCGTGTTTACAATAGAATTATAATAAGATTCTTTATCCGAGGAAAGCTCCGGTTTTCCCGTGATCAATTCTTCAATAACATATGCAAATTCAGCCGGAAGTGCTTTTCGCACCTTGGAACGGCTGTATTTTCCTGCAGCACACTTGCATACCTCTATAAGACGGTATAATGTAATCTTATACCAATCTTCCATATTATCCTCCGTCTTTTTTACCCGTTCTATTTTTTCTTTTGGATAATAAATAAGAGTAGCAAGAGACTGCTTGTCTCTGCTGCTCATGGTGTTCCCGAAAACATCGTCAATTTTATGACATACTGCGCCCGATCCATTCTTGAGAACATGGGCAAATGCTTCATACTCCCCATGTATATCTGTCAGAAAGTGCTCGGTTCCTTTCGGAAGGTTTAAAATCGCCTGCAGATTAATAATCTCTGTAGACGCCCGTGCGATTGTCGGGTAAAGCTGCGACAGCCGCTCCAGGTAACGTGATTCTAATTCTTTCATTGATTTCTCCTTTTGTGACTTCACTTCCGGTTAGGAAACAGGGAATCCGCCTTTGTCTACGTCCGCCTGTCCCTTAGATTACGTCAGACATATTGTAGAGACCGGCGGGTTTACCGGCTAAGAATTTTGCCGCCTCTACGGCTCCTTTTCCGAATACGGCTTTGGAATAGGCTGTATGTTTAAATTCTATCACCTCGTCCGGACCGGCAAAAATGATCTCATGTTCTCCTACAATCGTACCTCCACGTACAACGGATATACCCAGTTCTTTTTTATCCCTTTTTTCTCTTCTGCGGCTTCTGTCATATACATAGGCATATGTATCATCCATCGCCTCATTAATGGAATCTGCCAGCGCCAGTGCAGTTCCGCTGGGGGCGTCTACCTTCTGATTGTGATGGCGCTCTACAAGCTCAACATCAAAACCCGCGCCTGCAAGCAGCCTTGCCGCATCCTTTACAAGTTTCAGCAGAAGATTAATTCCCAGAGACATATTGGCCGATCTAAGAACTGCTGTCTCTTTTGCAGTCTCCTCCACCTTCCTGAGCTGTCCTTCGGAAAGTCCTGTTGTACACAGCACTACCGGAAGTTTTTTATCAGCACAGTAGTCAAGAAGAGCATCCACTGCCCCCGCATTTGAAAAATCAATAACTACATCTGCTTCTGTACTGCATTCCTCTATGCTCCCAAATACCGGATACGTATTGGAAATACCCCTGTACGTATCCACCCCTGCGACAAATTCCATCTCAGAATCCGTCTTTACAAGATCGGTGATCACCTGACCCATTTTTCCGTTGCATCCATGCATAATTGCCCTTATCATCGTTCATTCCTCCTTATTGTATAAAGGGTATCCGTAAAAGATACCCTTTTCGTTCTCTTATACCAGTTTAATCCCAAAATCCTCCATTGCCCGGGCAAGCTCCTTTGTATGCTCCGGTGTCAGTTCCGTAAGCGGCATTCTGAGAGGCCCGCAATCCATTCCCATAAGCTTCATCGCCTTCTTTACGGGGATCGGATTTACTTCACAAAACAGCTTCTCACATAGCGGAAGGGCCTTTAGCTGAAGCTTCGCGCTCTCCGCCACATCGCCTGCAAAAAACTTCTCACAGATATCGTGGGTTTCCTTTGGAGCCACATTGGATAAAACAGAAATAACTCCCTTCGCTCCAAGGGAAAGCAGCGGTACAATCTGATCGTCATTCCCGGAATACAATTCAATATTTCCGTCGGTAAGAGCCATAATCTTTGCCACCTGGGAGATATTCCCCGACGCTTCCTTTACTCCTACGATATTCTCTACATTCTTCACAAGCTCTGCTATCGTTGCAGGCTCAATATTGCAGCCGGTTCTGCTTGCCACATTGTACATGATGATTGGTGCCTTCGCCTCTTTTGCAACTGCTGTATAATGTGCAATCAATCCCGCCTGCGTTGCCTTATTATAATATGGGGTCACGAGAAGCAGCCCATCCGCTCCGTGTTCTGCAGCCTCCCTTGACATCTCGACTGCCGTTTTTGTACAGTTCGATCCTGTACCGGCAATAACAGGAATTCTTCCCTTCGTCCGCTCTATCGCAAACTTCACACATTCCATGTGCTCCTCTTCTGTCATCGTTGCGGACTCACCGGTTGTTCCGCATATGATAATACTGTCTGTACCATTCTCACAATGATAGTCAATTAATTCGTCTAATTTATCATAATTGATGCTTTCATCCGCATGAAAGGGTGTAACAATCGCTACACCGGCTCCTGTAAATACAGCCATATCCATCCTCCTGATTTTTCTATAATTATTTAAAATTTTATCATCAATAAGAGAGGATGTCAATGAAAGCCTCATTGGAATTTTAACCTTCTATACATTCCAGCTTGCTTACCGACACTTCATAGGCTGTGCGTTCCTGTGTCTCTGTCTCTGTCAGTTTTTTGATATAGGTTCTGCTTTGAATCCTTCCGAATATCTGTACATGCTCTCCCACCTCAAAGGTAGACGCAAACCTTGCATTCCTTCCCCAGCAGATACACGGTATATAATCAGATTTTCCATATGGCCTGTTAACGGCTAAAAGAAGATCGGCAATTTCTCTTCCAAGCGGTGTTTTCCTGTACACCGGCAGCTTACATATGTATCCGTCAAGATAAATACTGTTTGTCTTCGCGCCATCCAGCTCTTCCTCTGTAAACGACACTTCTCTTACAAATACGGACAGCACAAGCCTGTTTTTTTGTTCATCATGCCGGTTATAGGAGCGGAACTGACCGCTTACCATAATAAACTCTCCTGTATAGTCCTGCGATACATCAATCAAACGTTCTGATATCATAAGCGGAATCCTGTCCTCAGAGTTACTTAAGCGCCTCACGCGCACCTCTACCATGTAAAAGCCCTCTCCAAACACTTCATGGCTGAAGGTAAAGCCGGAGGAAACCTTTCCCATAATAGTTACCTGATTGTTTTCAATAATCTTATCTGACATAATTTTACATTCTCCCTTCCTCTGAATCGTATTTCATGGTCATTAATTAGTCTATGAGATGGGTATACATTTTAGAACAACATTTTTTCATGTCTTGTAAAATCTGTAAAATGTGATACACTATTAAAGTTACAGCATTAAAATAGGTAAACGAAAAGGATGATTCAGATGAAAACAAAGCGTGAGGATGTACGTAATATAGCGATTATTGCCCATGTTGACCACGGAAAGACAACTCTGGTTGACGAACTGTTAAAACAAAGTGGTGTTTTCCGCGAAAATCAGGAAGTGGAAGAACGCGTCATGGATTCCAACGATATTGAAAGAGAACGCGGTATCACAATCCTTTCAAAAAACACTGCCGTCTATTATAAAGGAACCAAAATAAACATTATCGATACTCCAGGACATGCCGATTTCGGCGGCGAGGTAGAACGAGTCCTTAAAATGGTCAACGGAGTCATTCTCGTAGTAGACGCCTTTGAAGGCGCTATGCCTCAGACAAAATTTGTTCTGAGAAAGGCTCTGGAGCTTACCCTCCCGGTGATTGTATGCATTAATAAGATTGACCGGCCGGAGGCCAGACCTGATGAGGTTATTGACGAGGTCCTTGAACTGTTCATGGATTTAGATGCTTCTGATGAGCAGTTAGACTGCCCCTTTATCTATGCATCTGCCAAGTCCGGTGTTGCCGTTCTTGATCTTACGGATGAGGAGCGGGACATGAAGCCCCTTTTTGAGACAATCCTGGACTATATTCCGGCACCTGAGGGCGATCCGGACGCTGACACACAAGTACTTATCAGCACCATTGATTATAATGAGTATGTTGGACGTATCGGTGTAGGCAAAGTAGACAACGGAACAATTAAGGTTGGAATGGATGCGGTCGTTGTAAACGAGCACAATCCTGAACGCCAGGGGAAAGTCCGTATTAGTAAGTTATATGAATTTGACGGCCTGAGTAAAGTAGATGTAAAGCAGGCAACAATAGGCTCTATTGTAGCTGTCTCAGGAATTGCAGACATTTCTATCGGAGATACGATCTGCTCCCCGGAAAATCCAAAGGCTATTCCCTTTCAGAAAATATCCGAGCCTACCATTGCCATGCAGTTTATTGTAAACGACAGTCCCTTTGCGGGATTAGAAGGAAAATATGTGACCTCCCGTCACTTAAGAGAACGGCTTTTCAAGGAGCTTAACACAGATGTCAGTCTCCGTGTAGAGGAGTCTGACAGCACAGACAGCTTTAAGGTATCCGGACGGGGAGAACTCCATTTATCTGTACTCATTGAAAATATGCGCAGAGAAGGGTATGAATTTGCAGTCAGCAAAGCAGAGGTACTCTACAAGAAGGATGAAAACGGAAAGCTTTTAGAGCCTATGGAGACAGCATACATTGACGTGCCGGAGGAATTTACCGGCACAGTCATCGAAAAGCTAAGCCAGCGAAAAGGCGAGCTGCAGAACATGGGTACAGCAAACGGCGGCTACAGCCGTCTGGAATTTACAATTCCTTCCCGTGGACTTATCGGCTACCGAGGAGAGTTTTTGACTGATACAAAGGGAAACGGCATCATGAACACGGCCTTTGACGGCTACGCCCCTTATAAGGGCGATATTCAGTACAGAAAACAAGGCTCCCTTATTGCTTTTGAGACCGGCGAATCCGTAACCTACGGACTGTTTGGCGCTCAGGAGCGGGGCACTCTTTTTATCGGTCCCGGTGAAAAAGTTTATTCCGGCATGGTTATCGGTGAAAATGCAAAGACAGATGACATTGAGGTGAATATCTGTAAGACAAAGCATCTTACCAATACCCGTTCCTCCAGCGCAGACGAGGCGCTCAGGCTCACACCGCCTAAGGTGTTAAGTCTTGAGGAAGCATTAGATTTCATTGATACCGACGAACTGTTAGAGGTAACTCCCAAAAACCTTAGAATACGTAAAAAAATTCTGGATCCTAAAATGAGAAAAAGAGGAAATCGATCATGACATTTTTATGGCTGTTAGAGGGAATACGAAATCCCTTTCTGAATAAGCTGATGCAGCTTATCACCTATTTCGGACAGGAAATCATCATCATAGCGGTTATCTGCACACTCTACTGGTGTGTAGATAAGCGCTTTGCTTATCTTCTGGGATTCACATACTTTACTGCAGGCTTATGTGTACAGACGCTGAAGATTACTCTGCGCGTTCCGAGGCCCTGGATTCTGGATCCGGAATTTCACGCAGTAGAAAGCGCTGTTTCCGGCGCTACCGGTTACTCCTTTCCAAGCGGACATACCCAGGGAGCTTCCTGTCTGTTTTTTCCGCTGGCTCTGAAAAGTAAATCTTTTGGGGGGAAATTTTTCTGCTGCCTTTCCTTTCTTCTTGTAGGATTCTCCAGAATGTATCTAGGCTGCCATACTCCCCAGGATGTATTAGCTGCTATGGCCGTATCCATTCTTGTCTCCTGTATAATATGGAAATTCCAGGACGCCCTTCTTGGAAATAGGGCGCGCCCGGAGTATATCGCCTTTATGCTTGCCGGCATTGCTTTTTGTGCGGCCTCCTATGCCTTAATTTTAAATGCAAAAGGGACAATTGAAATCAAATATGCTGTGGATTGCTGTAAAGCCTCCGGCGCCGGACTCGGCTTCGCCGCAGGATGGTACATTGAGCAAAGATATCTGCACTTTTCTTCCGGATTTACCTCGATAAAAACTCTGCTTTTAACAGTATTTCCCGGTCTGACCCTTACACTGCTTCTCAAAGAGGGAATTTCGCTTCTTTTTGGAAGTTCCATCTTGGCAAAAACCGCCGAGTACTTTATACTTGTATTATGGGTACTAATCCTATACCCGTTCCTGTTTACCAAAGTACAAAGGAGAACTGTATGAGACATTATGTAGCAAATTTTTTAAAGCGGCTGGCAACCTTTCTGGAACTGTTTATTGCATTCATGATGTCCGTCGGCATTATTTTATTGTGCCTGCGGATGGCTTCCAACCTGACAAATATTCCGAATCTGGATGTTTGGCCCAATTTTGAGGATCTGCTGGAAACCTGCTTCAATCTGATCATCGGCGTTGAGCTCATCCGGATGATGTATTCCCACTCGCCGGATACGGTATTTGAAGTGCTTCTTTTCGCAATTGCAAGACAGATTATTATTGATCATTCTTCCAGCTGGGGCAGTCTGATAGGGGTGTGCGCTATCGCGGCTTTATTTGCCACAAGAAAATACCTGTTCTGCGAATTTGATATTTCTGACCAGATTATCCTGCGCTCCAGCATGAAGGCCAAATCTGTTGCACGGATTCTCGACATCCAGCTCCCTCATAAAGAAAACGAGACGCTTCTGGATGTCTTTTTGGCAAAATGCGAGGAATACGATATTGAAGTGGGCGTGGGCGCCTGCATTTACTTTTCAGATTTCGGACTTCGCGCCGCAAAGACACATGATGGAAAAATTTCACGGATTGAGGTAATACGTTCTATACATTAGCCATCAAACGTGTTATACTAGATATATCAGATAGATGTATGGTCTGTTAATCAATTGTCAGACTATACTCTTCTGAAAAATATATCAAAAAGGAGTTGGGCAGTATGAAGTTTATCATCGTAGGAAAGAACATTGATGTAACCCCAAGCTTAAAAGAAACTGTAGAGAGCAAATTGGGAAAATTAGAAAGGTACTTTACTCCTGATACGGAAATTCACGTAACCTTGAGTGTACAAAGAGAACACCAGAAGATTGAGGTGACCATTCCCGTAAAGGGCAATATCATCCGCTCCGAGCAGGAAAGCACAGATATGTATGTATCTATTGATCTGGTAGAGGAGGTTATTGAACGTCAGCTTAGAAAATATAAGAATAAACTGGTTGCCAAGCACCAGGAGGGCAATAATTTTAACAAAGAACTCTTTGATACCGAAGAAACCTTTGATGATGACGAGATAAGAATCGTACGGACAAAAAAATTCGGCATCAAGCCCATGTTCCCAGAGGATGCCTGTGTGCAGATGGAGCTTTTAGGACATAATTTCTTTGTATTCAGCAATGCGGAAACCGACGAGGTTTGTGTCGTATACCGCAGAAAAGACGGTACCTTTGGATTAATAGAACCTGAATTTTCATAGACAAAAACTTTGCATCTAAATCGGCCGGAGCTCTTCTCTTCCGGCCGATATTTTTGTGGAATAATTCTCAGAAAATTCTCAGTTCATCATTTATTTTCGCATAGCAGCAGATTTCTTTTTTCTGTATTTCAGCCTTGCCGTTGGTAACTTCAGTCAGTGCAGCGATAACAGCTTCCGCCTCTTTTCCTGGAGTCAGGAGCTCCAGCTCTACTTTGTCGGTATAAATGGAATCCAGTATCGGAATTTCCCTGACTGCCAGAAAATGCTGAAGTTTCCCTAAATCAGTGTAGGAAACGACGACCTGAAGTTTAAAACCTGAAATTTTGGTTATAACTATAGATGCAGACAAGCCGGCATGTACTGCGGCCGAATACGCCCTTACAAGACCTCCGGTTCCTAAAAGGGTTCCGCCGAAATAGCGGGTAACTACTGCCACAACATTGGTAAGCTTTTCTCCCAGCAGGATGTCCAGCATAGGCTTACCGGCTGTTCCGCCAGGCTCCCCGTCGTCACTCATTCGTCTTAAACCGGCTTTCTCACCGATAACATAAGCATAACAATGATGCTTTGCATCCCAGTATTTTTTACGCACCGCCTCGATAAACCCAAGTGCTTCTTCTTCTGTTTCTGCGGGATAAACAGCGGCAATAAAACGCGATTTTTTTTCCGTAATCTCTCCTTCTCCGCCTCCGTATATCGTTTTATATTCATACAGTCCGTCCATTAAGCTATTTGTTTCTGACATTGTTTCGTCCTTTCTATACTTCCAGTTCTGTTTTCTGACAGAACCTGCGTCTTTACATATTACTATATCTAATTTCTTAAGATTTTCCTACTAAAATATGAAGATTTCATTTTTTTCTTTATTTCGAACTTCATATTTGTTATAATGACTTGGTATAAAGGAGGCATATACTCATGAATTATGGTAGAAAACAGGCCGCCAAAAAACAAAAACGAATCACTTCCAAATCAACCATGCAGGGAAAACGCGTCGGGGTCAGACTTTTTAAAGCTTTTCTCTTATGTATTGTTGTCGTGGGAATTGCAGGCGTTATAGGCGGCGGCTTATTTGTAAAAAGAATTATTGACAATTCGCCCGAAGTATCTCCGTCTAAAGTAAGACCCAGCGGCTTTACTACAATTGTATATGCGGATGATAATGCTACGGAAACAGGACGCTTTGTAAATGAAGGTTCCAACCGTATATACCGGACGATCGACGAGATCCCCGTAGACATGCAGCATGCATTTGTAGCCATTGAGGACGAGCGTTTTTACCATCACAACGGGATTGATCCAAAAGGTATTGCCCGTGCCGCCGTAAAAGGTCTCACTTCCGGAAGCTTCTCTGAAGGCGCCAGTACTTTGACTCAGCAATTGATAAAAAATAATGTTTTTCCTGAATTTACAGAGGAAAAAACTTTTTATGACAGACTGGAAAGAAAGCTTCAAGAGCAATTTCTTGCGCTTAACATTGAAAAACAGATGAGTAAAGACGAAATTCTGGAAAGCTATATGAATACAATTAATCTCGGCCAGAATTCACTCGGCGTGCAGTCCGCGGCAAAGCGTTATTTCAACAAGGATGTATCTGAACTTAATCTTTCTGAATGCGCGACGATTGCCGGCATCGCCCAGAGCCCGTCGGCGCTGAATCCGGTGACAAGTCCGGAGGCCAATAAAGAGCGCCGGGATGAGGTCCTGAAAAAGATGCTGGAGCAGGGCTATATTGATCAGGCTGCCTATGACGAAGCAATTGCAGATGACGTATATTCCAGAATTCAGACAATTAACGCCGCAACTACAGAAATGACGCCATACAGCTTCTTCGTAGATGCGCTTTCTGATCAGGTTATGCAGGATCTTCAGGATCAGTGTGGTTTTACAGAAACACAGGCCTTCAATGCGGTTTACAGCGGGGGATTAAGTATATATTCCACTCAGAATCTGGCTATGCAGAAAATCTGTGATGAGGAAATGAATAATGACGCCAATTATCCATATCTTAAAGAATATGGCCTTGACTATGCGCTCACCGTTACCCGTACCGACGGTTCCATTGAGAATTATGGTTCCGGTCATATCAAGCTGTATTCAAAGCAGACCTACGGGGATGAACAGGGCCTTGTCTTTTCCAGCGAACAGGCTGCCTATGACCGAATTGCAGAATGGAAAGCCACCATCGCACAGGAAGGAGACACCTATGACGAGGTTGTAAATATCTCCCCGCAGCCGCAGGCTTCCCTGACACTTATGGACCAGCATAACGGACAGGTGAAAGCTCTGGTGGGAGGACGCGGAGCGAAAACTACCAGTCTCTCTCTTAACCGGGCTTACAAAGGCTCTACAAGACAGCCCGGTTCCTGTTTTAAAATATTGGCGGTCTATGCTCCGGCGCTGGACTCCTGCGGTAAAACACTTGCAACAACAATCCGGGACGAGCCTTTCAAATATGAGAGCGGACAGCAGGTTAAGAACTGGTGGGGAGCCAGCTACCGCGGTGATATGACAATTCGTTCTGCCATCCGGGACTCTGCCAATGTGTGCGCAGTTAAAATGTTTACAGAAATTACTCCCCAGGTTGGCGTTGACTTCTGTAAAAATATCGGAATTACTACTCTTGTGGACAGCCGGTATATTGAAGACTACGGTACCGTTTCAGATATTACACAGTCTACGGCTCTGGGCGGTATTGTTGACGGAGTATATAATTATGAAATGTGCGGCGCCTTTGCCGCAATTGCCAATAAGGGCGTATATAACAGACCCACTCTGTATTCGAAGGTTTTAGATCATGACGGTAATGTATTACTGGACGGAACGCCGGACAGCCACCAGGCTCTCCAGGAAAGCACAGCTTATCTTCTTACCAGCGCAATGCAGACAGTCGTAGACAGCGGTACCGGTACAGCCGCAAAGTTCAGCAGCATGCCCGTAGCGGGAAAAACCGGTACTTCAACCGATGAAAATGACAAGGATAAGGATGCTTGGTTCGCCGCATATACTCCATACTATACCTGTACTGTATGGGGCGGCTATGATGATAATAAACCTCTTGTTGATTCTAATTTCCATCTGACAATCTGGCGGAGCGTTATGAGCCGGATTCATGAAGGACTGGAAGTGAAAGATTTTGAAATGCCGGCATCCGTGGAGAAAAAAACGGTATGTAAGTATACCGGCCATCTCGCTGTGGCAGGCCGATGTCCTACAATTACAGAATTTTTTGCAAAAGGCTCTGTTCCTAATACAGCATGTCCAGGACATAACGGTATTAAAGATGCTAATGGTAATGATATCGGCGCCATGGAGGAAAAACAGAAACAATTAGAGGAAGAAGAAAGGAAAAAGAAGGAGGAGGAAGAAAGGAAAAAGAAGGAGGAGGAAGATAATAAGAAAAACGAAGAGAATAACAATAACAATACAGAACCGACTGATCCAAACCCGGTTGACCCGAATCCTCCTGTTGATCCAAATCCTCCCGTTGACCCGAACCCTCCCGTTGACCCGGATCCTCCCGTTGATCCGAACCCTCCCGTTGACCCGGATCCTGGCGATACGGATCCATCTAATCCACAAGCACGTTTTCGTCGTATTCTAAATCTATACGGACATATGTCTGTATAAAGACATAAAAATTCCGGGCGGTAAATCGTCCGGAATTTTTATCTGAAAAATTATTATCTCTCATTTTCCTGTCACTGCATCAATTATGAGTTTTGCAGCTCCGCAGATTCCTGCGTCGTTGTCAAGCTTAGCAATCATAAACTCTGTCTCCCGGTTTGCAAAAAATGCTTTCTCCAGAAAATACTTTTTAATGTAAGGAATCATAATGTCTCCTGCTTTCGATACGCCGCCCCCGATTACAATTACCGCCGGATCTACAATAATTGCCGCATTGGCAAGTCCATGACCAAGATAAGCCCCAAACTGTTCTACAATCTCTTCTGCAACGGCATCCCCTTCCTTCAAAGCGTCAAATACTGCTTTTGCGTCAATCTTCTTTCCCCGGAGGACGGAAGGCGTTTCATCCCATGCAAGCCTCATCCTTGCAAGCCTTGCAATTCCTGTAGCAGATGCATATTGCTCCAGACATCCGGTTTTTCCGCACCCGCATTTTTTTGTCTCATGATAATTAACACAGATGTGACCGATTTCTGCTGCTGCGCCATTCGCGCCTACCAATGCCCTTCCATCTAAAATTGCTCCGCCGCCGACGCCGGTTCCCAATGTAACCATGATCATATTCTTCTGTCCTTTTCCTGCTCCAAGCCACATTTCTCCAAGGGCGGCCAGATTTGCATCATTTCCAGCCTGTACCTCCAGCCCGGTAAGCTCCCTTAACTCCCGGTTTACTTCTTTATATCCCCAGCCCAGATTTGCAGTATTTTTTACAATTCCATCGCCAGTTACCGGAGCAGGGATTCCTATTCCGATACCCTTTATCTCTGTTTGCAAAAGCTGCTTTTCCTCTATCTTTTCTTTCAGGGATGCAGCAATATCCGGAAGAATTGCCTCTCCCTGATTTGCTCTGCGCGTTTCGATCTCCCACTTATCCAAAATATTTCCTTCTACTGTAAAAAGACCCATCTTAATACTTGTCCCGCCAACGTCTACGCCAATACAATACTTCATTTGTTACCTTCCTCCTCAATTATATATGTTTTCATCTCTATTCCATTTATTTTTTTGTAAGATTACGCTGTACACGTTTATAAAGCTCCTGGGCAGCATTATATCCCATCTTTTTCTGTCTGTGATTGATTGCCGCCGTTTCAACGATAATTGCAAGATTACGTCCCGGACGAATAGGAATCCGATGACATATCACACTGTTTCCAAGAAATTCTGTATGCTGCTCCTCCAGTCCCAGTCTGTCATATTCCTTCTCTCTGTCCCAATCCTCCAGCGTAATAACAAGATCTATATTCTGGGTTTCTCTGACACTCTGCACACCAAACAATGTCTTTACATCCACAATACCGATTCCTCTAAGCTCAATAAAATGCCTTGTAATATCCGGCGCACTCCCCACCAGTGTCTCATCGCTTACCTTCCTTATCTCAACTACATCATCACTAACAAGGCGGTGTCCCCTCTTGATAAGCTCTAAAGCCGCCTCACTCTTTCCTATTCCACTTTCTCCCATGATTAGAACGCCAACGCCATATACATCAACTAACACGCCATGAATGGAAATGCACGGTGCAAGCGCTACGTTTAGCCACCTGATAATCTCTGCCGTAAACTCTGAGGTGTGAAGCTCCGTAGAAAATATAGGTACATTTTTTTCTGTTGCTTTTTTTAAAAGCAGTTCTCCTGGTTTCAGCGACCTGCAGAATATAATGCACGGCATCTCATCTGTAAGAAACTGCTCATATATAACCTCCTTTCTCTCAGTACTTAAAGTTTGCAGATAGCTATACTCTGCATAGCCAATAACCTGTACTCTCCTGTCCTCAAAGTTCTCAAAGAAGCCGGTAAGCGGAAGGGCCGGCCGGTTAATATCTGGAATCACTACCTCTTTCCCAGCATAATCCAAATCCGGTGTAAGGTTTTTCAGATTCATTCTTTCTACCAGCGTTTTCATTTTTACTTTATTTGGCGCCACCTCTGTATCCTCCCTTCTTAAGCATCGCTATAATACTCTGTCTGTTGTTATTGTAACATATCAATGGAAAAAATTATATATATCCACAGCGGATTTTTCATTGATGGAAGGCAGCTTTTTTAAATCTTCCACTGTTGCATTTTTAATTGCATCAATATTTTCGAAATACCTCATCAGCTCCTTCCTCCTTGCCGGTCCTACTCCCGGAATATCATCCAGTACAGAATGAACCTGTCCTTTGCTCCTCAAATCCCGGTGGAAGGTAATTGCAAACCGATGGGCTTCATCCTGAATTCTTGTAATCAGCCGAAAGCACTCCGAATTCTTATCAATCAGAAGTTCCCTATTCTCATAGTACAATCCTCTTGTCCGGTGATTGTCATCTTTCACCATACCGCAGACCGGAATTGAAAGCCGGAGTTTATCAAGGACCTCCCGTGCAACATTTACCTGACCCTTTCCTCCATCCATCAAAATCAAATCAGGAAATACAGTAAAACCTCCCAGCTCCTTTCCAGCCCTCTGCTCTTCAAGTCCATGTTTGAATCTTCGTGTAAGCACTTCCTCCAGACTGGCATAATCATTAGCACCTTTCACGCCTTTAATCTTAAATTTCCGGTAATCATTACGCTTTGCTTTCCCTTTTTCGTAAACAACCATTGAACCAACAGATGCGAAGCCATTTGTATTAGAAATATCATATGCTTCCATGCGTACAATCCCCTTCAGACCTAAAATACTCTCCAGCTCCTTCACAGCTCCTATTGTACGCCCTTCCTCCCGTTTCAAACGTTCCTTATCCGTACTCAGAACAAGCGCTGCATTTTTCTGCGCCAGCTCAACCAGCTTTTCCTTCGTTCCTTTTTTAGGAACATAGATACGGACCTTATGCTCTCTTTTCTTCGAAAGCCATTCTTCTATCAACTGGCTGTCCTCTATCTCCTTCTGAAGCATAAGTTCTGCCGGAATATAAGGAGTTCCTGCATAAAATTGTTTAATAAAACTGGACAAAATCTCCCTCTCCGGCTCCCCTTCAGAAATCCGCAGATAAAAATGATCCCGGCCAATTAATCTGCCTCCCCGAATAAAAAAAACCTGTACAACCGCGTCCTCTTTGTCAGAAGCTACCGCCAGAATATCCCTGTCATTCCCTGCGGTATCCGTGATTTTCTGCTTCTGAGCAATTTTGCTTACACTGGACAAAAGCTCTCTGTATTCAATCGCCTTCTCAAACTCCAGGGCTTCGGAGGCTGCCTCCATATTTTTCTGAAGCTTCGTAAGAATCAAATCATAATTTCCATTTAAAAAATGTATAACCTCGTCAACGGATTTCCGATACTCCTCTTTGGAAATATATCCCTGGCACGGCGCATTACACTGATGAATGTGATGATTCAGGCAAGGTCTCTCTTTTCCGATATCTGCCGGAAGCCTCCTGTTACAGCTTCTAATATGATACAGCTTTCGTATCAGTTCAATTGTATCCTTTACTGCTCCGGCGCTTGTATATGGCCCGAAATATTTCGATTTATCCTTCCCAATCTGTCTTGCCAGCATGATACGCGGAAATGCTTCCTCCACAGTCACCTTAATAAATGGATAAGCCTTATCATCCATTAACATTGTGTTATACTTTGGCCTGTGCTCCTTAATCAGGTTGCATTCCAGAACAAGAGCCTCCAGCTCTGAATCTGTCACAATATATTCGAAACGGCTGATATGTGTCACCATCTGCTCAATCTTCACGCCTTTATTTCTGCTGCTTTGAAAATACTGACGCACACGGTTTTTAAGGCTTATCGCCTTGCCTACATAAATGATATTATCTGTTTCATCATGCATAATATAAACTCCCGGTTTTCCCGGGAGTTTTTTAAGTTCTTCCTGTATGTCAAACATGTTCATCTCCTCAGGTATATGATACTTCTTTATTTTAACCTACCTGTAGATTTCTTACAAGAGCCTTGACACAGCAAAGCAATATCAAATTTACAAACATTAACGCGGCCTTTCCCACTACACCGGCAGCATCGCTATCCTTTCTTCAGGTTCTGTCTTTTCCTCTGGATTAATTCCTTCTGTTTCATGGAAAATCTCCATAAATTCCTTCCCTGTAATCGTCTCCTTCTCTATCAGGAAATCTGCAATCTTATCGAGTGACAGCCTGTGCTCTTCCAAAAGCTTCTTTGCCTCTTCATAAGCGTCCTTTAACATCCTCATGACTTCCTTATCAATTTCTGATGCCGTAGCCTGCCCGCAGTTGCTTACCGGTCTTCCATCAAGATATTTATTCTGAACGGATTCCAAACCCACCAGTCCAAATCTTTCACTCATACCATACTGCGTAATCATTGCTCTTGCAATCTTTGTTGCCTTTTCAATATCATTGGAAGCACCGGTTGTCACTGTTTCAAATACAATTTCCTCTGCCGCACGTCCGGCAAGAGCCCCTACAAGCATTGCCTCCAATTCCTTCTTTGTATTTAAAAACTTTTCTTCCTCTGGAGTCTGCATTACATACCCCAGCGCTCCCATTGTGCGCGGCACAATGGTAATCTTCTGTACTGGTTCCGCATCTTTTTGAAGGGCGCTGACAAGCGCATGCCCCACCTCATGATAGGATACGATCCGACGTTCCTCCTGGCTCATTATACGGTCTTTCTTTTCTTTTCCGACTAGCACAACCTCTACTGCTTCAAATAAATCATTCTGGGAGACTGCATTTCTTCCATTCTTAACGGCGTTAATTGCCGCCTCATTAATCATATTCGCAAGATCTGAGCCTACTGCACCGGAGGTTGCAAGGGCAATCGCATCCAGATCCACGGTTTCATCCATTTTTACATCTTTTGAATGAACCTTCAAAACATCCACACGTCCTTTGAGATCCGGCTTTTCTACAATAATTCTCCGGTCAAAACGTCCTGGTCTTAAAAGCGCCGGATCGAGAATTTCCGGACGGTTTGTTGCCGCCAGAAGCACAAGACCTTTATTGCTTTCAAAACCATCCATCTCTGCCAGAAGCTGATTCAGCGTCTGCTCTCTTTCGTCATTGCTTCCAAGCTGGTTATCACGGCTCTTACCAATGGCATCTATCTCGTCAATAAATATAATACACGGAGCCATCTGCTGCGCCTGCTTAAACAAATCCCGGACTCTTGATGCTCCTACACCCACATACATCTCTACAAATGCCGAGCCTGAAAGCGAAAAAAAAGGAACCTTCGCTTCTCCGGCCACGGCCTTCGCAAGAAGTGTTTTACCAGTTCCCGGAGGTCCCACAAGAAGCGCACCTTTGGGAAGCTTCGCTCCGACACTTGTGTATTTTCCCGGATTATGCAGAAAATCCACAACTTCCTGCAGTGACTCCTTCGCTTCATCCTGTCCTGCAACGTCCTTAAATGTTACACCTGTCTGCTTCTCAACATACATTTTGGCATTACTCTTTCCAACACCCATAATGCCTCCGCCTTTTGACATCCTTCTGGTCATCCATACCAGCATCCCCACAAGAAGAACCACCGGAAGGAAGTAGGAAATGATCTGCATCACTATCATCGAGGAAGTATCCGGGACCTGCTGCTTGTATTCCACACCTGCTTTATAAAGCTTATTTGATAATGTATCGTCGCGGATCACTCCCGTATAATACTCTTTTGCAATCCGCTCTCCTTTTTCCTTTTTTGCCGTAATTATAATGCGGTCACTTCGTACTTCAACAGAATCAACTTTCCGCTCCTCAATCATTTTAAGAAACTCATTATAGCTGATCTCCTTCTCTTCATTTCCAAAGCTTTGAAATTGATACAGTGCAAACACCATAACTGCCGTAAGTACTGTAACAATAATCACAAAAGAGAACCCTTGCTTATTATTCTTATTAGGGTCCTTGTTATTTCTATTCTGGTTGTCCATTTTTCTCCTCCTGTATTACTCTTTCATTATACGGACAGCCTACTTAGAAATCAATAAAAACATTATGAAAAGATTGTAAACTTCCTATATTTTGTAGTATACTGAAAATATATTTTTTCATACCCTGCCGGGTTATAAAAAGAATAATTTTAAAATACATAAAGGGGATTTTTTATGAAAACCGGTTTTGATAATGACAAATATCTAAAAATGCAGTCTTCTCATATAAAAGAGCGTATCAGCCATTTTGACAACAAGCTGTATCTGGAATTCGGAGGTAAGCTTTTCGACGATTATCATGCCTCCCGGGTTCTTCCGGGATTCAGGCCTGACAGTAAACTCCGCATGTTAAAGCAGCTCGCTGATCAGGCGGAAATCATTATCGTTATAAGCGCAGAGGATATTGAACGAAACAAGATCCGCGGAGATCTGGGCATCACATATGATTCCGACGTTTTACGCCTTATCGATATTTATCAGGAGCAGGAGCTTTTTGTCGGCAGTGTCGTTATTACCAAGTACAGCGGGCAGGAAAGCGCACGTCTTTTCAAAAAAAGGCTGGAAAAAATGGGAGTTAAGGTGTATCGGCATTATCTGATCCCCGGCTATCCGACCAATCTTCCGGTTATCGTAAGCGATGACGGCTATGGAAAAAATGATTATATTAGAACCTCTCGTCCTCTGGCCATTGTCACTGCTCCAGGACCGGGAAGCGGCAAGATGGCGGTATGCCTGTCTCAGCTTTATCATGAACATAAAAGGGGAATTCATGCAGGCTACGCCAAATTCGAAACATTTCCTATATGGAATATTCCTCTCAAGCATCCTGTAAACCTTGCCTATGAGGCTGCTACAGCGGATTTAAATGACGTAAATATGATTGATCCCTTTCATCTGGAGGCCTATGGAGAAACAACGGTCAATTATAACCGGGATGTAGAAATCTTTCCGGTGCTGAACGCTATTTTTGAACGCATTTATGGCAGAAGTCCTTATAAGTCACCTACTGATATGGGGGTAAATATGGCTGGAAACTGTATCTGTGACGACGAAGTCTGCAAAGATGCCTCCAGACAGGAAATTATCAGACGTTATTACTCATCCCTCAGACGTCTCCTTATTGGAGAATGCGCTGACGAAGAGGTGTATAAATTAGAAATGCTTATGAATCAGGCCGGCATTACTACTCATGACCGTCCTGTTGTAGACGCCGCACTGAAGCGTGAAGAGGAATCCGGAGGTCCGGCAGCAGCACTGGAGCTTCATGACGGACGTATTATAACCGGAAAAACTTCCCCGCTTCTGGGCGCCTCCGCAGCGCTTCTCCTCAATACTTTAAAAGAGCTTGCGCATATCGACCATGAACAGCATGTAATTTCTCCGGAGGCGATTGAACCCATCCAAAAGCTTAAAACGCAGTATCTGGGCAGCAAGAATCCACGGCTTCATACCGATGAGGTACTGATTGCCCTCTCTGTAAGCGCCGCTTCTGATCCGGATGCCCAAAAGGCTCTTGACCAGCTTCCAAAGCTCAAGGGATGTCAGGTTCATACTTCTGTTATGATAAGCTCTGTAGATATGAAGCAATTTCAAAAGCTGTCCATACAGGCAACTTTTGAAGCGAAATATGAAAAAAAATCTATTTTCTTCTAAAGTTCAAAAATCCCCTGCCGCTGCAGAACGCGGCAGAGGATTTTTCTTTAAAACGGTTTTTTGCTCCATTAAAACATATCTTGATTAGATTCAGCCGCGATTCTGTGCATCTACCAGATGTGCTGCGCCATACATTTCCCGAAGTTTTGGCTTTTCTATCTTCCCGGTTGCATTGCGGGGAACATCGGCAAATATAATCTTTCTCGGACGCTTATATCTGGGAAGCTTTCTGCAAAATTCATTTATCTCTTCTTCTGTACATATCATTCCCGGCTTCAGAGAAATAATCGCTGCAGATATCTCTCCAAGACGCTGATCCGGAAGTCCGATTACAGCCACATCTAAGATTGATTCATTTGTACGCAGAAAATCTTCAATCTGCACTGGATAGATATTCTCGCCTCCGCTAATAATAACATCCTTTTTACGATCTACAAGAAAGATAAATCCGTCTTCATCCTCCATTGCCATATCCCCTGTATAAAGCCAGCCATCATGAAGCACCTCTTCTGTTGCCTTAGGATCGTTATAGTAGCAGACCATAACGCCTGGTCCTTTGACTGCCAGCTCTCCGGTCCCGCCCCGGCTGACCGGATTCCCCTTCTCATCAACAATCCTGGTCTCCCATCCATAACCCGCCTTTCCAATAGCCCCAACCTTATGGATATTTTCTACCCCAAGATGTACGCATCCTGGCCCGATTGATTCACTGAGACCATAATTTGTATCATACTGATGCCCCGGAAAATAATCCATCCAGTGTTTAATCAAACTTTGCGGCACCGGCTGTGCACCGATATGCATCAGGCGCCACTGTTCAAGCTGATACATCTCCAAACTGACCTTTCCGCTGTCAAGCGCTAAGAGAAGATCCTGCGCCCAGGGAACCAGAAGCCATACAATTGTGCATTTCTCTTCAGACACCGCCCGCAAAATGAATTCAGGATTGGCGCCTTTAAGAAGAACTGCTTTTCCTCCCGATATAAGACTTCCAAACCAATGCATCTTTGCACCTGTATGATAGAGGGGTGGAATACATAAAAATACATCTTTTCTTGTCTGCCCGTGATGATTCTGCTCCACCTTTGCAGCATGCATTAATGACTCGTGTGTATGTAAAATTGCTTTCGGAAACCCTGTCGTCCCCGAGGAAAAATAAATTGCAGCATAGTCATTATCATTAATCTCAATTCTAGGAGATTGGCTGGAACAATTTGCAGTATGTATGGTATAGTCCTCTGCAAATCCCGGACAGCCGTCCCCCACATAATAGAGAAGACGCCCTTTACTGATATCATCTGCCACTTCCTCTACACGACCGATAAACTCAGGACCAAACACAAGAATATCTACCTCTGACAACTCTACACAATACTTAATTTCCTCTGCTGAGTATCGGAAATTAAGGGGAACGGCAAGGGCTCCTGTTTTCAGTATTCCAAAATAAACCGGAAGCCATTCAAGACAATTCATTAAAAGAATTGCCACCTTGTCGCCTTTCTGAATTCCCCTTTCCAGTAAAAGATTCGCAAATCTGTTAGCTTTTTCATTAAACACATTCCATGTAATTTCACGGCGGTAATAGGAAGAGCGTACCGGTTCAATAAGCTCAAATTCCTTCCATGTAACCTTTCTTGTCTCCGGCATCTCCGGATTGATTTCCACAAGACACACCTCTTCACCATATAAACGGCAGTTTTTTTCTAAAAGATCTGTAATAGGCATTTTGCTTTGCTTCCCTTCTCGCTTTAACGCGTCCAATTACTAAAGTAAATAATACCCAATTTCACAAAAAATGTCAATCCGTTTTTCTGTCTGTCTTTCTTTTCTTTTTTATGGTATGATGTCTCCAGTATATTTTTATTAAAAAGGAGATTCTGTATGGACATTAATTTAACTTTACGGCAACATCAGGGTCTGTCGCAGTCACAGATTCAATCCTTAAATATTTTATCCTTTGATTCTATCGAGCTTCATCAGTTTTTACGGGATGAGTACCTCGAAAACCCCATGCTGGACCATACGGAAACTTTTCCGGAAATAACATCATCCGAAGCTCTTCACCGCTATAGCGCCGTTCTTCCTGTTTATGACACAGGTTCCCGCGATACGGCAGACATCCCAAAGTTGGAGGATACTGCTGTAAAACAATATTTATTGCAGCAGATAGACAGTTCCGAATACGACAGATTTGAGTGGAAGCTTATCTCCTATCTTATCGACTGTCTGGATGATAATGGCTATTTTTGCTTTACACCTGAAGAAATTGCAGAACAAACCGGAGCCGGCACATCTGCCATTACAAAATGTCTGGCTCTCCTTCGCAGTCTTGAACCTGCCGGCATTTTTACATCCTGTCTCACAGACTGTCTCATAAGCCAGCTCGATGGAAGGAGCGCCGATTATGAAATTATGAAGACCATCATTTCCTGCCACCTCGAAGATATTGCCGCCGGCAAAATAAGCTCTGTTTCCCGCTCCCTCTCCCTTTCTACAGCCGCTGTAAGAAAATATATTGACAGGATCCGTATGCTGAATCCCAGGCCCCTATCCGGCTTTGTTCCCGGAAAAGAACAGTATATTATTCCGGATATTATTTTTACAAAAGAGGCAGAGCAGTGGAACATTGTTTTAAATGACAGCTGGACTGCAAATTACCATCTGAATGATTACTATGTAAAAATGTTGAAAACAACCGCTGATCCGGAGCTCCGCGCATATTTCGAGGGAAAGCTTGCACGGATACAGTTTATTTTTTCTTCTATCGAGCAGAGAAGAAAAACCCTGCTTTCCATTTCTAATGAAATACTCAGAGAACAGGAACTTTTTTTCTGTTCCGGGGAAATGCTTCATCCTATGACGATGTCCTCTCTTGCCAGAAGGCTGAACATCCACCTTTCAACTTTCAGTCGTGCCGTAAAAGGGAAATATATACAGTTTCCAAAAGGAACCATCCTTTGCAAGGATCTTTTTCGTTCTCCGGCTGTTTCCAATAATGAAAATGAAACTTCCTACTCCCAGTCAGATATTCAGAGTCTGATAAAACAGCTTATTAACGGGGAAAATAAAAAAAGGCCTTACAGTGATCAGACGCTTGTAAAGCTTTTGAAGGACCAGGGAATTTCCATCTCCCGCCGCGCCGCCGCTAACTACCGCCTGAAGGCAGGTATTCCAGGCAGCACGGAAAGAAAGGAATAAAAAGCGGCTGTGGCCGCTTTTTATTCCTGCTTTACCATCATTCATGCCTGGATTTCTGGAATACAATTTCTCCGTCTAAATATACGGTATTTACATTTTCCAATGCTTTGATATCCTGAGACACATCCCCGTCTGCAATTAACAGATCTGCACAAAGCCCTTCTTTAATCTGTCCTGTGATATCCTGCATATCCAGGATCTTTGCACCGTTCATTGTCCCAATCCGGACTGCCTGCAGCGGTGTCAGGCCGTATTCCACCATATAGGCAAGCTCTCTTGCCACATGAAGATCTGTTCTTCCGTCCAGGGTAATATTGTCTGTTCCGGCTCCCGTAAGGACACCCATATCATAGTATTCTTTAAAATGCTCCTTATACCTGTCTGCGGCCGCTTTACAGTAATGATACTCCCTGGGTTTCTCTTCTACGCCTTCATATTTCCTTTCCATATTATTATAAATCGTAGTATATGGAAGAATTGTCGGAATCCATGCAATTTTTTTGTCAATCATTTCCTGAACCTGCTCCTTCGTTACAAAAGTAGCATGTTCAATCGTATCAAAACCTGCTTTAATACACATGCCAATTGACGGCTGCGTCCCGGAATGTGCCGTTATTTTTATGCCAAGCCTGTGGCACTCTTCTGCCGCGGCATCTAACTCCTTCTGACTGTATTCGCAGACATCGGAACGGTGGCTTGTCATAATCTTAATCCATCTGCTCCCATGCTTTACGCGGGTGCGTATTGCCTTCCTAAGCGCGTCCTCACCGTCCGTTTCCTCTACACCTTCCCCCAATCCGAAGGCGCTCCCGTGTCCTCCTGTAATGCAAAGCCCCGAACCGCAATACTCCATTCTGGGAATTTTGAAAAATCCCATTTCCGAAGCGGCTTTCATCGTCTGACACACTCCTTCAGGAGAGCAGACTTCTCTGATTGCTGTTACTCCGCGTCCAAATGCATCCCGGGCATGCTTCTGCGTAATATACGCCATCATATAATCATTTTGCACCGGAACTGCCGGACGGCAGCCCCAATGTCCCAGATGTGCATGCAGGTCAATCAGCCCGGGAAGCAGCGTACTGTCCGGATATTCTATTACAGATTCATCCGGATACTGCTTCTTCAACTCAGAAAACGCGTCTATTCCGGCTATTTTTCCATTCTTGTCAATATAGACTGCAGAATGATCCAGAACCGTGTTTCCATCGCCTGTAATCACCTTTTTTGCCGCTATTATCATATTTTTATACCTTTCCTCTCTTATACATCCACAGACCAAATCCAATTGTGCCGAATGTACCGGCCAGGGTTGTCACATAGGTCGGCGCAGGCCCGAGAAAACTGAATACACCATATTTTACCATAAGACAGAAACCGATGCCAAGTGTCAGAGATATCGGGATAAGTTTTGGCTTCATCATGGCGAACTGTACATAAACCGCTCCGAAAAGCGCCGGAAGCAGATAGTTAAACGCATCCAAAACGCTCTGTGGAAGGTAACTCATAATAACGCTGCTTAAAATGGCCCCGATTGCGAGAATCGGTATATTGACAAATATAGAGGTACAAATTCCAAGTGTTGAAATAAGCGAGCCCTCCGGCGTACCCGGCTCAACCCCGACTGCTTTCTGCGACATAACTGCGCACGGAATACGCATGTTCGACGTATTTCCTGCAACAACATTAATATATGTTCCTGCCGAACCAACAATCGGAAAATTACCTATAGGCTCCACAAACCATACAACACCGATTGCACTGGCAATAGACAGCCATCCTGTAGCTACCGCCGCCCACGGAATTTTAATCCCGTATACAAGCACTACAAGCACAGCCGGAATAAAACAAAATAACACACAAATATAATTTACTATTTTGGAGCTTCTGTGCAGACCTTTTAAATATTGGTTCTGATATATATCGTCTCTTACTGCTTCTGGTTTTAACATATTCTTCACCGTCCCTTCTTATAATAACGCGGTAATAATCATTGCCGGAAAAATTGCAAGCGTCAGATTCCACTGACGAAGCCACTCAATCTGTTTCTTCTCGGCAATTACACACAAAACTGCCATAATCCCTGCTCCTATCAGACAGGAAACCGTTGTTTTATCTATTGCCGTCAAATAGGTGGCATTATTTGCACCAAGCGCGCCTAAAAGAGCTGACGCTGAAATTACAGGCAGAATTGTTCTTCCGACCTTCTTGACAATGCCATTTTGGATTCTGTCCATCTTATCCGAAGCAAAGGTTCCAAAAATAATCCACGGAATAGATCCCAGAATCATAACAAGAAGCGATGCTGCAAATGCATTTTCCGTCATCTTATCGACACCTGCCTGCACACCTGCCGCCGCCGATGCAAACTGTACTGCCATGAGCTCAAACATAGAATTTCCCACGTAAGATAGACGCATAAATCCCACGGGGCCTCCCATAATAGCCATGACGGCAAACATACCCGCAAGACACGCGACAGACGGACCAATCGCGGTAATGGCGCTTGTCTTTACTGCTGTCTTAAGCTGGCTTTCCTCCAAGCCAATTTCAAGACTTGTTTTATACGTTCTCTTCCACATCCTTCCTGCCAGAAACAATAAAAATATTACCGGCAGACCACATCCCAGCCACATAATCGGACTGTTTAACTGAGCTAAATTCATCTCCATATCTGTTCCTCCTCTTTACTTTACATTTAGCCTTTCCTTTAGTTCCTCTTTTGCTTTATTAACAAGGTCTGGATTATTGAACAGATCCACACCTGTCATAGCCATTGCTTTTGCTGCTCTGACAGCAATATCTGCTCCGCGCTTTCCTCTGCACGCCTCCGCAAAGGCATCCGTATGGGGAAGAGCCGGGGAATCTACACTTATCATTACCTGAAATACAGGAATTCTGTGTGACAGATTGCCCACATCGCTGGAGCCGACTCCTTCTTTTGCATTCCGCATATCAATACGCTCGCCCATATCTGCAAGATTTTTTTCTACAAGCTGCAGCAAAACCTCGTTAGAAACCAGATCCATGTACGAAATTCCGATTTCTTTAATGTCCACTGTACAATCTGTTGAGAGCGCCGCCGCTCTTGCACAATTATGCACACGTTCCACAAGCTCCAGAAGCTCTCCCTTTGTAGATGCTCTGATTCCAAACTGCGCCTCCGTAAGCTCCGGAATTATATTTGTGGCAGTTCCTCCCTGCCTGATAATTCCATGTATTCTTGTAGTTCCTTTTACAGTAACCCGAAGCCCGTTAACATTATTAAACATCTGAATCAACGCCTCAACAGCGCTTCTCCCTTTCTCCGGACATACGCCCGCATGGGCCGGTTTTCCATGAAAAGTATAGGAAAAGGCTGCAATCGCAAGCAGAATATCATTAATTACAGTCCACGGAGCAGGGTGGAACATCATTGCACAATCCATATCATCCATAACACCGGCGCGGTACAGAATTTCCTTTCCTCCGCCGCTTCCTTCTTCGGAAGGCGTCCCGAGAACCACAATATTTCCATCATATTCTTCTATTGTCTCCGCAAGCCCCACGGCCGCTGCGGCTGAAGAAGAACCAATAATATTATGTCCGCAGGAATGTCCGTTAGGGAGCGCGTCATACTCACATAAAAACCCAATTACCGGACCGCTGCCGCGCCCTTTTTTCTCTGCCCGGAACGCTGTTTCAAGTCCGCCTACACCCATCTCAACCGTAAAGCCATGCTTTTCCAAAAACGCTCCTAGAGCCGCACTTGCCTTATATTCTTTGAAACCCATTTCCGGATTGTCAAATATATATTCACACAGCGCTGTTATTTCGTCTCTATTCTTTTCAATAACCTCTTTCGCCCTATTTTTACAGTACATAAAACTTCTCCTTTCTAGTCCTCACGAAAATATTTCGCTATTGGAAGATGATCTACCGGCAGTTTCAGACTTTTTAACGTAGAATAAATCACAATCTGATTTACAGTTAAAATCGGCACCCTGATATAGGATTCCAGCTCTTCGATAATGGGATGGAGTTTATAGGTCGGACTGTCAAATATAACCGCGCCGGCGCCTGTAAAATCTGTCTGTCTTACCTTTTCCAAAATAAGTCCGCTGTTAATCCGGTCAATTTTCAGTCTGTCTTCGCTCGGACTGTCAAATACGTTAATCAGGTTCGTCACCTTAATCTCATGATTCCGGAAAAACAACTGCTCCAGAAGTCCCAGTTCAACATCAAATGCAGATATAATTGCAATCTGGTCAATATGCAGTTTTTTAAGACACTTTTTCATTTCCAGAGCCGGTACAATTACCGGACGTCCACAGCGCTGTTCCAGTATGTTCACAATCTCGTAGCCTTTTATTACACTTCCCGTCATACTTGGCACAATAATAATGTCCGGATCTACATCCATAAATTCATCTACCGCATTAGGAAGTGCATCTAAAAATACCATCAGGCCATCATAAGACACTTGCTCCAGGGGAGCATATGCCATAAAAATTTTTATGTTCTCCGGAAATCCGATTTCAAATTCTTCCGCTATAACAGTACTCTGACTGTCCATAACATTAATTGCACCTACTACGTATTCCTTCCGACCTTTTTCCATACTTTTATTTTTCTCCTGTCTCGAGGTATCTGTTAACTTCTTGTGGACTTAATCCATTTACTCCAAAGTACGCAAGCGTTCTTCCGATTTTATAAAATTCTGTTTTATTAAGGGCCGACGCAATTGCAATCAGCCCTTCACAAAGGGGGGCTGCAACGGCATACTCTTTAGCAAGAGAAAGAAGAAGGCTGTTCCCTGCATAAGCGTCTTCAATAATATATCGGTGACTGATTTCTGTTGGACCTTCCAGCCCTCTGAAAATTGTAAGCTCCGGATGCTTTTCATACTCCAGAAGGGCTCTGATCTGACCGGCCGCCCTTTCCATACTGTAGCCCATTTTTTCCATTACAAGAGCTTTTTCATCTTCTACTGCTTCAATAAGAGCAGCCACCGAAGGAGACAGACCGTCTCTGTATAAACGAAAATCTTCCGTTGTCTCCATCTTGGCTGTTCCAAGAAGGCTTCCTGCAAGATGGATCGAAATATTCGGCGAATTCAATATTGCCTCAAATACGTTTTTCACCGCATGACACGGGTAAATCTGCTGCATCATTTCTATATATTTCCTGTTATCCTTTGACGGAAACGCCGCCATTCCCTTCTCCTTATAAGGAAATGCGCTGATAATCCTTCCATCGGGAAGCATGCGGCACGGATAAATATTTCCCTGCATCTCACCGGTTAATACATTCTTATCTTTTATTTTATTTTTTAAGATAATTGACGCGCCGTTTCCTGCGGAAAAGCACACAGTCTGACCGTCCCGCAGATACGGAATTATTAAATTGATAAGCTTTTCTTGTCTTTGGGCAATTACACCGACCAGAATATAGTCCGGTTCCCTCATTGCTTCTTCCAGATCCGTAGTAATATTGGAAATTACCGCCCTGCCGTTCACCGCATTCCCCGTAATATCTACATACCCCCGTTCTTGTACCTCCAGGATTTTTTCTGCATGCCCGGGAGTTTCAAAAAGAGTTACCTCATGCCCTTTTATAGTGAGGTCGGCCGCCATCATAATTCCCGTTCCGCCGCCGCCTATTACTGTAATTTTTTTCATTGCCTTTCCCCTTTACACTGCAAGCAATTCATGAATCTCAGACATATCCTCTGCTTTTTCCAGATTAAGCACAAAATTAATGACTTTTTCCGTCTGCTCCGGAGTCATTGCAAAGGATGCCTCCCGGCGGAACAAATCGCAGAACTCCTCTCTTGTGAGCATATCCAGCGGATGTCCTTTATGCGTTCTCTGTGTTTTCTCATATACTGTGCCGTCCTTCATCCTGATAGTCACTGTTTTTTCCGGATGACTTCCGCTCTGGTAAATATGAAAACATTCCAGCAAAGTATGCTCTTTATCCGGGCCGGCTTTTACTTTTCCGCCGTATGTAAGCAGCCTGGGATCTTTAAATTTCTCCTCTGTATACCAGTTGGGACCCGGCTCGGGATCAAGAAGAGACGCGGCAATCACATAAGGAATACTGAACTGGGCTTCCATTAGACTTTCAAAACCATCTGCATTAAAGTGCATCCGATATTGCGTCGGCGGATTTACTATAATTTCTTCAATATCTTCTGCATTGATATTATTTTCTTTGACAAGAAGGTTTACCAGCTCCAGAGGTGTCTGTACCCACATATTGGCTGGCCAGTGTTTTACAAGAATATCCATCAGGTAATAGGTATCTTCTATTCCCCGGTTCAGCCACGACCTGTCCACCGCCTTTGTGAGCTGCTCGCAATACGCATAAGGGATATCAAAGCAGTCTGTTAAATTTGCGACACCTTTTTCTGCACACAATGCGGCAATAATACCATTTTGCGCTGCAAGTCCATATTCATAATGATATGCATTGCTCATGGTTGCCTGCTGAAGATTTGACGGCATTTTTGCATATAAAACACTAAGCCCGAAGGTCTGATTCATCTGTTCTTTCGTTAGTCCCATGAGCTTTGCCGCGGCCGCCGATGCCGCAAATATCTGCCAGTTTCCCAACGCCCATCCCTGATTATGGTCAAAATCATCTGCCGGCTGCACTGCCATTGAGACCCTCTGATATACTTCTAATCCTGCAACAACTGCTTCCAGATATGCCCTGCCGTCTTTTTTCAAACCTTCCGCAACCGCCATTGCCGCCGGAATGGCGCCTGCATTTGGATGCCCTGCCCATGCGCAGTCCTCCCAATCCAGCATATCTGCCAATGTCCCGTTTGCAAATGCCGCGCCTGCCATAGACAGCTTCTGTCCGCCAAGCCAGACTGACGATTCGCCCCCCGGTCCTCCGTTTACAGCTTCTGCCACCTCCAGTGCCGATGCGGATAATTCAATCGGTTTCGCTGCCAGCGCTACTCCCAGCGTGTGGAGTGTAAGCATTTTTACCCTCTCAATTACCTCCTCCGGAATATTCTCATATTTTATATCTGCTACATAATCAGCTAAATTCTGTGTATATTGCGTATCATTTGCCGCAAAATATTTTTTCCCCATTCTTTTTCTCCTAAAATTAATATTTTTATGATAAATCTATTACTTTTCCAATACTCTGTTCCACAGCACGGCGGTATATAAGATCTCCTACTGCCACATCAAGAGCGCCCATCCCCATATGCGTATAGACAATAATCTCGTCGTCACTCTCTCTTCCTGCACATTTTCCGGCCGCCACCTCACCCAGATCACCCTTTACATTGTCCATACTTAAATGATAATCTGCAAGCTGAGGAGCCTTGATAATCTGGTGATAATCTGTCTCTTTCGAGCCCAGATACCATTTATCTGCTTTCCTTGAACATTCCGGATCCAGATCGTTAAAAGAATACAGTCCGGACACAAACGCACCTTTCTTCAGCCATTCATACATAACCACCGGCTTCCTCGCCGTTGTAACAAGTAATACAATGTCTGCAGGCGCCACTGCTTCTTCCGCCTTTGTAAACGTTTCTATTTCTATTCTGTCTTTAAATTCCTTTTTTACATTTTCTAATGCCGCTGGATTTTTATCGCATACTCTCAGTCTGCGCAGCCCTGGAAATGCAGCAAGAAAGCTTCTGATTCCTGCCCAGCCTTCTGCCCCGCACCCCACAACCGTAAGAATCTCTGACGATTCTTTTGCAAGATACTTTGCCGCGATTACTCCATGCCCTCCTGCCGTTCTCATTGTGGTAATCGGAGTCGCCTCAATAACTGCATAGGGTTGTCCGTTTTCTTCACGGCTTAAAAGAAGAATATTTCCATAAGAGGAAGGAATTCCTTCCTGCTGGAAGGTAAACATATTCACCCATTTTACTCCCACAATCTTTTTATTCCTCAGATGTGCAGGCATTGCCAGCAGCATATTGGCATTTTCTTTTCCCATCCACATCGGTTCTTTTACAGGATGATAAATCTGTCCGCTGCCTAAAGCCTTAAACGTCTCATCCACCACCTCAAGCACATCTTCCGGCGTTACCAGGTTTTCAACTTCTGACTTTGAAATTACTCTTACATTAATTGGATAACTCATACTCTTTCCTTTCTGTATTTTTTTGTTATTAAAATATATAGCAATATCTGTGCCAACTTTTCTATTAATAATATATACTGCTTAAAATATGCATTTTTCCACTACATTTTACATTTTATTTGACATGGTTATTCTTTTTATTCTATAATTACTATTAAATATTGATATTAATATTAAAGGATTGATAATTTATGAAACAACTTTTGCGAAAAGAAAAAATATACCAGGTCCTCTCAGAGGCAACCTCACAATTTGACCCTCATAAGCCTGAAAGTCATATCGAAGCTCTGCAGTTAAGCTCCCTTTCGGAGAAAACCGGTATCAGCCCTAACAATATAAGCATGGAGTTAGGACGAATGTTTGCAGACGGCCTGGTCATGCGTGTCAGAGGGCGTCCTGTCACTTACTTTAGTATCTCCACTCTGGAAAAAATATTAGGGACGCCTCTTCCAACCCGTGAATTTTCTTCTATGGATGATTTTTTAAGTACCTGAATCCTCCCGTACCTACTGTTTTACCCTCTGTTTTCGGCAAAAGGCTGAATGCCGCCGCAATTTCAGAATTTGACTCTCTTATCGGATGCAAAAAAAGTCTGAAAGCCCATATTGAACAGGCAAAGGCAGCTATTTTATACCCTCCTCACGGACTGGACACACTGCTCACCGGACCGACTGGGGTGGGCAAGAGTCATTTCGCTCATGCCATGTTCGATTTTGCAAAAAAAAGCGGGCGGATCGCCCCCGAGGCTGCTTTAGTCACCTATAACTGTGCCAGCTATGCGGAAAACCCCCAGCTTGTAATGTCCCAGCTGTTCGGCCATTCAAAGGGGGCATTTACCGGAGCAGACACAGATAAGCCTGGATTGGTAGAGCTCGCAGACAAAAGCATTCTTTTTCTGGATGAGATTCACCGTCTCAACCCGGAAGGACAGGAAAAGCTTTTCTTTCTCATGGATCAAGGAATTTTCCAGCGGCTGGGAGAAACCAAGAAAACACGGCACGCCAATGTACTTCTCATCTGCGCCACTACTGAAAGCCCTCAAAGCTCCATGCTGAGCACATTTTTTCGAAGAATCCCCGTGCAGATAAAGCTTCCGTCTCTGGCAGAGCGCTCTGTTGCAGAACGGCTTCAGCTTGTTTTATTTTTCTTTTGGAAAGAAGCAATGAATTTAAAAAAGGAAATTCGGATTGACCGTAAGATTATCAGTACCTTTGTCCATTATGACTGCCCAAACAATATCGGCCAGCTTTCTACTAATATACGCCTCACTTGTGCAAACGCCTACTACAGGCATCTGCTTTTTAACAAGGACTATCTCGAAATTGAATTCTGCAATCTGAATCAGAACATTGCCCTTGCGCTGTTCACTGCAGGCGGAAGCAGCAAAATTCTTGATACGTTACTTAAGGATGTTCCGATAAAAATCAACAGCAATTTTACGGTTGAGGATTGTTTTAATGAATATCTCATTACAGAATAGATAAGGTGCCGCAAAACCATCGTAGCCATATCAGATGATTTTGCGGCACCCCTGTTTTGAATATGGAGCATAGGGGATTCGAACCCCTGGCCTCAACAATGCGAATGTTGCGCGCTCCCAACTGCGCTAATGCCCCATATAATGATTATAACACCATACCTGGAGAAAGAAAAGATTTTTAACGAATGTTTTTGATTTTTCTAATCGTAAAAAAGCCGGCCTCTATACATCCAAAAGTTTCTTTTTTATATAGCATACTATCTATTTCTTACAGAAGAGACACAGGAATTCCTAACAAAGTAAATTCCTGTGTCTTTTTCTATTTCCCATTCCACTTATATAGCATACAATGTTTATTTTACTGATTTTTCAGCATATTCTGTTGTCACCAACTCCTCATATGGGGCTCTTTCTTTCAACTCCCCGGCCTCCTCAAGGATATCCTGCAGAAGCTCAAAACTTTCCTTCTCGAAAATCAAATCTTCTTTCCATGTATCCTGATCATAGTAACGTGTCACGATTGTTGTAATCGTATCCAGGTCTGTTTCTTTAAACTGCGGCTCGATAACAGCTGCAATTTCCTCCGGCGTATGGCTCTGTACATAATCCATTCCTTTCTGCAGGGCATTGGTAAATCCCTGGATGATCTCCGGATTTTTTTCTATATAGCTCTGTTTTGCAGAAAAAGCCGTGTACGGAACATAGCCGCTGTCTGTTCCAAGAGAAGCTACAACATAGCCCTTTCCTTCTTTCTCCAGACTTGTTGCGCCGGGTTCGAATTCAACAGTAAAATCTCCCTGTCCTTCTGAAAATGCGGCCGCGGTTGCACCAAAATCAATACTCTGATTAATCCTGACATCCTTTGCCGGGTCAATATTATTTTTATTTAAAATATACTCAAATACCATTTCAGGCATACCGCCTTTCCGGCCTCCCAGTACATCCTTATCCTTTAAATCATCCCATGTAAAATCCGGCATTTCTTCCCGTGCCACAAGAAAATTCCCGGCACGCTGTGTAAGCTGTGCAAAATTCACAACATAATCATTTGCACCTTCATTATAAGTATAGATGGATGCCTCAGACCCCATAAAACCAATATCAGCGCTGCCGGAAAGAACAGCAGTCATTGTTTTATCTGCTCCAAATGGAGTT
>CAOJQZ010000002.1 GCA_948441955.1 uncultured Lachnospiraceae bacterium
TAGAGCACTTCACTCGTAATGAAGGGGTCGTCGGTTCAAGTCCGATTTCCAGCTTGTCTTAAGGAGTGATTTCTTTTCAAATCACTCCTTTTTCATTGTTATTTTGCCATATGCACCTTCATCTGAGGATAGGCAATCTCAATTTCCTCCTGGTCAAACCTAAGCTTTATCTCTTCTAAAAGCCTCCACTGTGTCGTCCAGAATTCATCATTACTCACCCATCCCCGCGCTCCGATCACGACTGCATGATCCGCAAGTGCATCCACAAACACAGCGGTTTCCTTATCCTTCATAACGCTGGCATCCTCTAAAAGAAGCCTTTCTATTACCGTTTTTGCTTTTTTCAGATCCGCCTCATAAGTAATCCCTATTTTTATGTTCAATCTCCTCTCCGGCTGCGCAGTCATATTTGTCAGACTGTTATTTGTCAATATCCCATTGGGTATTACAATGGTCTTATTGTCGATTGTACTAAGCTTCGTATAAAAAATCTGTATCTCTTTAACTGTGCCTTCATTATGGTTTGTGTCCTCTACAATATAATCTCCTACCTCAAACGGCTTTAACAAGAGGATCAATACTCCTCCCGCAAAGTTTGAAAGACTCCCCTGAAGAGCAAGGCCAAGGGCTACTCCTCCCGATGCAATAAGCGCGGCAACGGACGCGGTATCTACGCCAAACTTTGTTGCTATTGTAAAAATAAGCAGGAAATACAGCCCAAATTTAAGAAGTGAATCTACAAACTGTTCCACTCCCTTATCAGCTTTAGAGCGGTTAAGGGAACGCTTCACAACCTTTCGTATCCATCCTATTACAATTCTTCCGGCACAGAAAAAAAGAATGGCACAAAGAACCTTAACTCCAAAGCCTATCATATTGGGAATATGATCCTGAAGATATGCCGTCAGCCTGCCGGCCTCCTGCACCGCGTCTCCCGCTGTTTCCACCGCCGCGGCAGTCACCTCGTCTACAACAGCCGCATCCTCAATGAATGCCATATGCTATCCTCCTTATCTCTTCAATGCAAGAAATGCACTTAAATTACCTCTTCTGCTGCCCGCCGCTCTGTGGGAAAATAAAATTTCAGGATTGCAGTGGGTACACAGATTTGTAACCGCCATATGTTCCTTTTTAATGCCTGCCTCCAAAAGCGCCTGTCGGTTCGCTTCCCACAGATCAAGCTGATATTTTCCGTTTTCTTTCCGATAAAAAAGCAAAGGATGAAGGGTATCGTGAAATGCTTTCCGAAACTGTTGGGCTACATCCTCACTCACTTCATAACAGCTCTGACAGATGGAAGGCCCTATTGCCGCCAAAATATCTGCGGGTTTAGAACCATACCTCTCCGTCATTGTTTCCACAGTTACCTTCCCCATCTTTCCAACAGTACCGCGCCATCCGGAATGGCTGAGTCCGATTGCTCTCTTTACCGGGTCTACAAAATATAACGGAACACAATCTGCATAAAACGTAACAAGACAGATTCCCGGCACATTCGTCACCATTCCGTCCGTTTCTTTAAATTGCTTTCCTCTGTCCTTTTCCCTGACAACAGCCACCTTCGTTGTGTGTGTTTGATTCGTATAGGTAAAGTCTCCTGCGGAAACACCGATGGCCTGTGCAATAAGCTCCCTGTTTTTTCTGATATGCTCCGGATCATCTCCTCTTGTGGTACTGATATTCATAGTAGACCACTCTCCCCGGCTCACACCGCCAAGTCTTGTAGAAAATCCATGATTCACAATTCCTGTGCGCTCAAAAAGAGGATAAGAAAGATAGGGTACTCCATTGCTTTCCTTTTCTTCAAATATACGCTGATTATTTTTATAATGTAATCCTAAACTCATTTTTATTCCCCTTTTTCATATTCTGCACAATAAGACTGTCAGCCCATATAATCGAACGCATCCTTTATCAGTTCCAAACTTTCTCCTTTCATACTGACTACATCAAACCGGCACGGTACATCAGAAATTCCCTTCTGCATAAGGTAAAATGCAGCACACCCGGAAATAATTCTCTGTTTCCTTCTGTCTACGGCCTCCGAAGGGTACCCTTTTTGGGAATCTTTTCTATATTTTACTTCGCAGAATACCAGGTATTCCCCGTCCTTTGCAATTAAATCTATCTCTCCCTTTTTACACCGGTAATTATATTCTAATATCCTGTAACCAACACTTTCCAGATATTCTCCTGCTTTACGTTCATACTTTGTACCAATCCCCCGCCGATTATACTTCATTTGTCTCCTCTGCCGTCCCCCACAAAGTTGCCGATAAAAGTAACTCTGTGAATGGAGGTCGCTCCAAGCTCCTTTAATCCGGCAATATGCGCCTTTGTTCCATATCCTTTGTTATTGGCAAAATCATAGCCCGGATACATCCTGTCATATTCTTTCATCATCCGATCCCTTGTCACCTTTGCAGCAATGCTTGCTGCCGCAATGGATACGCTTTTTGCATCTCCCTTTATGATTGATACCTGGGGAATATCTACCTCTGGAATCCTGACTGCATCATTAAGCAGAATATCCGGCTTTACTTTGAGGTTTTTTATCGCGCGGCGCATTGCCTCATAAGTAGCCTGCAGTATATTCATTTTATCAATTTGTCCGGGGCCCACAATGCCGATACCCACTGCCAGAGCATGCTCCATAATTTCATCATACAGAAGCTCCCGCTTTTTTTCTGACAGCTTCTTAGAATCATTCAGATAAAGAATCGGATTTTCTTTTGGCAGGATAACCGCTCCTGCCACTACCGGCCCTGCCAGCGGCCCCCTGCCAGCCTCATCAATTCCGCATATGTATCTGTAATCCTTATATTCCTCTTCGTATACGCTCATGGCCTTTGTACGCGCCAGTTCCTTATTAAGTCTTTCCTGTTCTTTCCTAAGCCTTTCTTCTTCACGCTTTCCCATACGCTGTAGTCTCCCTGCCTAATAGCTGCCGGTTCCTGTTTCTAAGAGTGTTTAATCATTCCAATACTGTCAAACGGATACAGCCGGATCCATGCCCTTCCCATTATGTTTTCCCGTTTTATCAGGCCTACGCTGGGATCTCTGCTGTCTGAGCTGTGATTTCTGTTATCTCCAAGCACAAAATATTCGTTCTCCCCAAGCGTAAGAGGCTCCGAAGCCATATCTGCAGACTCCATAATCTCTGCTCCATAAATATCACTTTCCAAAAGCTCTCCATCTATATAAACATAACCGTCCACTACCTGTACCGTCTCCCCCGGGAGCCCGATAATCCTTTTTATATAATAAACACGTTCCTCATGCAGATAAGGAAATACAATAATATCAAATCTTTCCGGTTCACGAAAGCGATAGGATATTTTATCTACAAGGAGGTGGTCTCCGTCGCTGAGCGTTGTTTCCATCGACGATCCGTCAACCCTTGTACGCTGTCCGACATAGGTTATAATCATATAGGCCAGCGCAATAATAACAGCAAAGTAAAAGATCCACCCTGCAAGCTCTCTCCATATGCTCCTTGCTCCTTCTCTCTCTTCATAGGACATAATTATCAGCCTCCCTTTATCTTTTTAGTCTATCACACTTCTTCCGGATATTCCAGTGTCATCCGTCCAAGCTTTCCTCCTCGGAAGTCCTCCAGCAAAAGAAGCGCGGCTTTGTCCATATCTAATTCATTTCCCCTCACAAGGCAATGACGGCTTTCTGCAATTCCTTCAAGCATCCTGTATGCATCCTCAAACCTCTCTATCTGATACTTTTCTTCCAAAACTCCTGGATAATGCATACACAAAAACCCAATAAGCTCTGCCGCAAGCTCTTGTGCATTTAAAAGCTCATCTTTCATAGATCCAATATAGGCAAGCCTTAAGCCTACTGACTGATCCTCAAACTTAGGCCATAGAATTCCCGGAGTATCCAGAAGCTCCACCTGTTTATTCAGGCGGATCCACTGCTTCCCTTTTGTTACACCAGGCTTATTTCCGGTTTTTGCACACGCTTTTCCTGCCAATGTATTAATAAATGTGGATTTTCCTACATTTGGGATGCCCACAACCATCGCCCGCACCGGGCGGTTCAAAATACCTCTTCTGCGGTCCTTTTCTATTTTTTCCCGGCAGGCCTCCAACACAACGCTCTGCACAGATTTAAGTCCGCCGCCCTTTTTTGCATTTATTTTCACAGCCATAAAGCCTTTTTCTTGGAAATAACGGAGCCACGCGTCATTCCATCTGTCTTCCGCCAGATCTGCCTTATTAAGCAGAATCAGTCTCGCCTTGTTTCTGCCAAGCTCATCCATATCCGGATTTCTGCTGGATACCGGAATTCTCGCATCCACAAGCTCAATCACCAGATCAATCAGTTTTATATTTTCCTGCATCATACGCTTCGCTTTCATCATATGACCCGGATACCATTGAAAATGCATTATTATCTACTCCTTTATAAATCCGAAATTCTCCCTTGGGGAGAGAATAAACCATGCTTTTCCATAAATATATTCACGTTTTACATTCCCTACATCTGCATCTCTGCTGTCCTCGCTGTTCTCTCTGTCATCACCCAGCACGAAATACTCGTCTTCGCCAAGCTCTATTTCATCCGATGCAAGTCCTACTCTGTCGAGATCCGTTGTCTCGTACTCCTCTTCAAGCCTCTCGCCATTAATATAAATGCTGTTTTCTATAATTTTCAGTTTCTCTCCCGGCAGCCCTACAACTCTCTTTATATAATAATGGGAATTTTCATTCCCCTTAGGTTTGAATATAATAATATCGCCCCGCCCTGGCCGTCTCGCATTATATACAACACGATTTACCAGCACCACGTCTCCGTTCTCTAAAACCGGATTCATAGAATCTCCGATCATACTTATCCGCTGTCCCAGATTCCATACAATGAGAAATGCAAGCAGACAGATTGCAGCAACACGGATGATTCTGATCACAATCATTGGTACATACGAAAAAATATGACGGATGAACGCAGCTGCCTCCCTCAGAAAATAGATCTGCCGTTTTCTTTCCCAACGCCTGGAATGAGGCCTTCTTCTCCTTGCCTGCCTTCTGATTTTTCTCATAAAACCATCACCTGTTTTAATGCCTCATATAGAGAAAAAGGGCAACTACAGCTGCTGTACTTGCCCTTTCTACCATACTTATTTTACTAATTCCTTTACCTTAGCTCTCTTACCTACACGATCTCTTAAGTAGTACAGCTTCGCTCTTCTGATCTTACCTCTTCTTACTACTTCAACCTTCTCTACATTTGGTGAGTGAAGCGGCCATGTCTTCTCTACACCGACGCCGTTGGAGAATTTTCTCACAGTAAAGGTTGCTCTGGCGCCGCCGCCCTGTTTCTTAAGAACAGTGCCTTCAAATACCTGAATTCTCTCACGGTTACCCTCTTTAATCTTTCCATATACCTTTACAGTATCACCTACGCGAAACTGCGGTTCCTCGGCCTTAAGCTGCGCAGCTTCAATATTTTTGATAATGTCATTCATAGTTGTGCGACCTCCTTCATTAAATTGGACGTTCTTAATACTTACTGTATCAGAGGACCATCTCCTTTTTTCTCACAACATTTTATAGTTTATCATATCCGGATGGGGATGGCAAGGGATTTTTTAAAATTAATTCTGCCTCCGCCCGCTCTTCCTCTGTAAGCTCCGCTTTTTCAAGAAGATCCGGACGGAGTCTTGCGGTGCGGATAACCGACTGCCTGCGTCTCCATTTTTCCACATTGGCATGATGACCTGATAAGAGTATTTCGGGCACTTTTTTTTCGTGCCACACCTCAGGTCTTGAATACTGGGGATACTCTAACAGATTATCCTGAAAACTTTCAAATTCTGCCGATACGTCATTGTGCAGGACTCCCGGAACCAGCCTTGCAATAGCATCTACCATAATCATAGCGGGAAGCTCTCCTCCTGTCAGCACATAGTCTCCGATGGACACATAATCTGTTACGATCTCTTCCAGTACACGTTCGTCAATTCCCTCATAATGTCCGCATAAAAGAATAAGTTCCTGCTCCAAAGCAAGCTCCTCGGCCATCTTCTGGTTAAATGTTATGCCCTGAGGCGACAAATAGACGACCCTGGGCTTTTTGCCTTTACATTCTTCCATTCCAAGATTCTGCGCATTCTCCCCTTTTAATTTCTTCCTGACAGCTTCATATGCCTGATATACCGGCTCCGCCTGCATTAGCATTCCGGCTCCGCCTCCATAAGGGTAATCATCCACACTGTTATGTTTGTTAAACGCATAGTCTCTGATATTTACCGCTTCAACTGATAAAATATTTTTTGCCATGGCACGTCCAATAATGCTTGTGTTCAAACATCCCATTACCATTTCCGGAAAGAGCGTCATAATATAAAACTGTATCATGAAATCAATCCCTCCATAAGATGCACCGTCATCTTCTGCGCTTCGATATCCACCTTAAGAATACATTCCTTAATAGCCGGAAGCAATACTTCCCCGTGAAGACAGCTGTCAATTACGTATACGTCATTTGCTCCGGTTTCAATGACGTCTTTAAGCACTCCAAATACCTCCCCATTTTCGGCTATTACCTCCATGCCAAGCATATCGGCAATAAAATATTCATCCTCCTCAAGAGGTACGGCATCCTCCCTCATAATAAACAAAGGGCAGCGTTTATATCTTTCAATTTCATTTATGTCATCAATCCCTTTAAACTTGAGAATTACAAGCTGTCTGGAAAATTTTACCCACTGAATCTCAAGCGGCAGGAGTTCCTTACCTGTGTCAAGAAGCACCTTTTTCAATTTTTTGAAACGTGCGCTGTCGTCCGTCATAGGATATACCTTAACCTCCCCGCGCACCCCATGGGTGGATGTAATCACTCCTATTTTAAACATCTGCTCCATAATACACTCCTTATTTTCAAGCATCCCTTTTCTGATTTAGCCTATATAATAGAAATAGAGACAGACCCTCTCTGATTCGGATCTGTCCCTTTAAGTCCACAAACAGACAACGTTAATCCATAATATCCACAATGACCTTTTTATCTTCCTTTGCTGCTGCAGCCTTCACAACAGAACGGATTGCTTTTGCAATACGTCCCTGCTTCCCAATCACCTTTCCCATATCGGAATCGGCAACACGTACTTCAAGAACCGTCGTCTTCTTTTCTGTACGCTCATTTACCACAACACTGCCGGGATCATCAACCAAAGCCTTTGCAATTACTTCAACTAACTCTTTCATATGTCCTGCACCTCCGAAATATTCTGCTTATTTCTCAATGCCTGCTGCCTTGAAAATCTTGCTTACAACTTCTGTCGGCTGTGCACCATTGTTCAGCCATTTCTTCGCAGCTTCCTCGTCTACGGATATTGCGCTTGGTTCCAGATTCGGATCATAGGTACCAATCTCAGCGATACATTTTCCGTCTCTTGGTGATCTGGAATCAGCCACAACAATTCTATAGAAAGGAGCCTTTTTCTGTCCCATTCTTCTTAATCTGATTTTTACTGCCATGTCTTTCACCTCCATAATAATTAAATAAAATTTATATATAGTGCTCTATCGCACAATATACCTTACTGGATAAAGTCTGCCGCCTTTTAAAACGGCATACGGAATTTTCCTTTCCTTCCGCCCTTTCCGAATTGCTTCATCAGCTTTTTCAGCTCTCCGAACTGCTTTACCATCCGGTTCACTTCGCTGATGTCAACGCCTGCGCCTTTTGCGATCCTATGCTTTCTTGACGGATTCAAAATGTCAGGATTGCGCCGCTCCGCAGGAGTCATGGAATAAATGATTGCCTCCACACGCGCCATGTTCTTTTCAGCCTGATTTGCCTGTTCTTCGCTTATGCCCTTCAATTTACCCATGCCGCCCATACCGCCAAGGCCGGGAAACATACTCATAATACTTCCAAGGCCGCCCATATTCTTCATCTGCTTCATGCTTTCAAGGTAATCTTCAAAATCAAACTGGTTCTTTTTCAGCTTCTGAGACATCTGACGGGCTTTCTCCTCGTCAATCTCTGCCTCTGCCTTCTCAATCAGCGTAAGCACATCTCCCATGCCAAGAATCCGGGAGGCCATTCTGTCCGGATGAAACTGCTCAAGGTCAGAAAGCTTCTCCCCCATACCCACATACAGAATCGGCTTTCCGGTCACCGCCTTAACAGAAAGGGCGGCGCCGCCTCTTGTGTCGCCATCCAGCTTTGTCACGATCACGCCGTCAATGCCGGCCTTCTCATTAAACTCCTTCGCCACATTTACGGCATCCTGTCCGGTCATGGCGTCAATCACGAGAATCGTCTGATGAACCTCCACTGCCTCCTTAATCTCCTGAAGCTCGGCCATCATATCCTCATCAATATGGAGCCGGCCGGCCGTATCAAGAATCACAGGCGTATTCCCATTCTTCCTTGCATGCTCAAGAGCCGCCTTTGCAATATCTGCCGGCTTGTGGTTCTCCCCCATTGCAAATACTTCCACTCCCTGTTTTTCACCGTTTACCTGCAGCTGCTTAATCGCCGCCGGCCGGTATACATCACAGGCAGCAAGAAGGGGCTTCTTACCCTTTAATTTATATTTGCCTGCAAGCTTGGCAGTCGTTGTCGTCTTACCTGCGCCCTGAAGCCCCGCCATTAGAATAACTGTAACTGTGCTTCCAGGCTGGAGCTTAATCTCCGTAGTTTCGGAGCCCATAAGCTTTACAAGCTCTTCATTTACGATTTTAATCACCATCTGTCCCGGATTCAGACCATTCATGACATCCTGCCCGACGGCTCTTTCCTGCACATTTTTGATAAAATCCTTAACCACCTTAAAATTGACATCCGCCCCAAGGAGCGCCCGCTTAATCTCCTTTAAGGCCTCCTTTACATCCTCCTCTGTAAGACGTCCTTTACTTCTTAAGCTCTTAAACACATTCTGAAGTTTTTCCGTCAAGCTGTCAAATGCCATACTGTAACTCCTCTATCATCCATCTATAACTCATCTATAATCTCGCCGGATATCTCACGAATTTTTTGAAGCACTGCCTCGTCCCTCTTCTTTTCATATCCGTCTAACAGCTCATCTATATGCTCCGCCTTCTTTTTTATCGTCATAAATCTCTCCACAAGATGAAGCTTCTCCTCATAACTCGAAAGTGCTGCGGAACAACGTTTAATAATATCGTGAACCCCCTGGCGGCTGATACCTGCTTCCTTTGCAATTTCACCCAGGGATAAGTCTTCTGAAACAAACTGTCCGTATATCTCCTTTTGATGTTCGGTCAGAAGCTCGCCGTAAAAATCATATAGTAAGGTCTGCTTTAATATCTCGTTCACTCTTATCACCTGAGCTATCATACAACAAAAAAAAAGGAGTGTCAAGTATTTTTTCTTGACACTCTGTTATATATTCATTTTAACAGTTTATTCACCTGAAGCATCCCCCATCCAGTTCCTGCTAACTTCCCGGGTATCCTCTCGCAGGTTTCCCAGAGCTTAAGCTTAATTTCCACATTCGTCATATCCGGATATTTAGACAAAAGCACTGCGGCTGCTCCGGAAACTACCGGCGTCGCCATAGAAGATCCGCTTTTTACTGTATAAGGCTTCCTGCTCTTTGAAGAAACACTGTTGCAGGATATGATCTGATATCCCGGCGCCACCAAGTCCGGCTTCACCACACATGCATCGGTAGGGCCCATCCCTGAACATCCAAGTTCGTCTCCTTCCTTGAGAGCCCCCACAGTAATCACTTTTCTGCTCGTTCCCGGAACCGCAATCGTCCCGTCACCTGGTCCGTAATTTCCCGCTGAAACAACCACCAAAAGCCCCATATCCCAAAGCCTGTCAACGGCCTCCAGAAGACGGGACTCCTTTTCTTCATCCAGGCCCATCTTGGCGCCTGCGGAAATATTTACTACACGAATACCAAGTCTTTTTGCATTTTCTCCGGTCCACTTAAGCCCTTCCAAAATGTGGTCTACATTCCCTTCTCCCTTCTTATCCAACACCTTCACGGCACAAATGCCTGCCCCTGGCGCCATTCCGGCAAGAACCCCCTTTGACATCCTCCCGTCGCCTGCCAGAATCCCCGCCACATGGGTTCCATGACCGCTGTCGTCATACAAAAGCTTTTTTCCGTTCACACAGTCCATAAAAGCTAAGATCCGCCCCTTAAAATCGGGATGGGGCGCCATTCCCGTATCAAGAATGGCGGCCGCTATATTCTGTCCCTTCCTGTTTCCCTGTATTGTATCATGACACCAATAATGAATCTGCTGCTTCACTCTATCCATGAAAAATATCCTTTTTTATATCAGAATATTCCGTGACACTGTACTTGTGCCATTGTTAAGCTCTCCATCATCCGCCGAAACGGCAGGCAGTAAAAAATGGCAGGATTATGATAGATAAAGGCATATAAAATCAATTCAGAGATACAAAAAAGATACAGAAAATAAAACTGCTATTCTTCGGGAATTTTTAGAAAAACCAGGGGAAAAATTGTAAGAAAGAAAGACAGACAGGTCGGCACACAGCCTGTCTGTTTTTAATTTGCTCTGGTAAAAAAAGGAATTGACAGACTTTGTCTGCAAGGTTATATTAATGTTAAAAGGGGAACAGACTGAATGATAATAGTGCAAAACCATATTCATTAATAAGGGGAGAATATTTGAGATATTATGGAAATCAAAAATTATTACGACATTCTGGGCATATCTGTAAAGGCGTCTGACGATGAGATAACCGCCGCCAAGAACGTCCTTGCGAAGAAATATCACCCTGATGCCAATATAAAAGACGGAATAGATACAACAGAACAGATGCAGGAGATTCTAGAGGCCTATGCTGTCCTTTCGGATCCGGTAAAGCGGGCAGAATATGACCGTGCTATTTCCGGAAGAAAGCCTGTCTTACAGACCTATGATCTGAAAAATACAGAGGCACAGGAAGAGGAATCCGGTTTTCTCGTCTATTGGAAGGCCTCCGGTAAATTATATGATATTATTGCAGAAAGCGATGACATCCTCCGACAGAAGAATGCCGCCGGCCGTCTTACTGAGCTTGCAGTACAGGCCCTGCCTTACATTATATTATTAAGGGAAGCACAGATTCCTGAGCGTTACTGGCTTCCGGATATCATGAACTGGCTTTTATTTACCTGGTTTAAAAACCGGAATTATACTACCTCCTATCTGCTGTCACTCTACGACGAGCACACCAGAAAGGATATACCCATGACTGCCGGACTGAAGCTGAAAAACCGTTCGCGAAAATATGAGCACTCTGTAAAAAGGCTTATGAAATATTAACATTTTCTTTTCACACATCCTCAGTTTACACATATTATGTAGTGTAAATAACCTATATGGAGGACTTTAGTATGAGTGATTTAAGTGCTACAAACTGTGGATGCGGATGTGATTCAGCAATGGGCAGAGGCGACTGCGGATGTGGTTTCGGCGGCAACAACAGCTGCCTGTGGATCATCCTTCTTCTCATCTTCTGCGGCGGATGCGGCGGCGGAATGGGCAGAGGCGGATGCGGCAACGACAGCTGTCTGTGGATCATCCTTCTTCTTATCTTCTGCGGCGGATGCGGCTTCGGTGACGGATGTGGCTGTGGATGCGACTGCTAATCTTTTATAACTATAAGGACGGGGTAATCACTCCGTCCTTTTCATTGCCTTTTTGTATTCCTCCATATACACATTTTTCTCAGCTATTTTTTTTTCATCTTCTTCTCTTCTTCTGCCGAGCATGCAGTCCTCATCCACTTCATAAACTGCAGTACCGTCAATAATCAATGTCCTGTTCATTTTGTCCTTCTTCCTTTCTTTTCTTACATAATTAGAGTATGAACATTTTTCATAAATTCCATTCCTTCTACATATATATTTACAACGTTAATTCAAGGAGTGCCTATGGAACAAAATCCCCCTAGACCAATGACCCCTTTCGACAATCTGACAACACCGCCTGGACTTTACGCTCTGAAACTGATGCTTCCATACACTCCTGCTTCTATGCAGAGAACTCTCGGCATCTATATTAAATTTTCCGAGCTTCGCTATGCCATGGAATACTTTCACGGTTTTAAAAATCCCGATTCTTCCAAAATTTTCGACACCCTTAAGAATTATATGGGACCGGAAGAAAAGGAAATGATGGAACAAATGGAGATGATGATGAATATGATGGAAATGACAAAAGGCCAGCCTGATATGTCAGATATGTTTGGCGGTATGTTCACAGACATGTTTCAGATGCCGGAAACAGGCGGGCAGGAAAATAAAGAGAAAGGAGACGATACAGATGAATGAATGGCTGAACCACCCCTCTATGAAGAATATGGATCCGATAAAGCTGGAGCTCATTAAAAATGCAGCAAAAAGAACAGAAGGAAAAAATGGAAAATCTCTTGCACCCATTATGATGTCCCTAATCACGGGAGCCCAGAAAAACGGCATCCGCTTTACTCCTGATGAAATGACTATGGTGATTTCTATTTTAAAGGAAGGAAAATCGAAAGAAGAACAGGAACAGATTGAAAATATGGTAAACATGGTCATGACCTATGCCAGGAAAAAGTAAGACGGGAGCGCTGCCCGTCTTTTTTTCTGATTCTTACATTCCAAAATTCCTCTTCTGCTTCTTATCAAATTGCCATAGCCAGCCGATATATTTAAAAATCTGCAAACTATGTCGTAAAGACTGGTATTTTATCATAAGGCATAGTTCCAGATAGAGAAACCTATAAAAGGAGACAAGAAACATGATACACTACATACGTAATTTAAGAATCCGGTTAAAGCTCTATATTCTTATTGGCGTTGCACTTCTTGGCATGCTTATTATCGGGGGAATGTCATTTGGTTTAATGAGCAGATTAAATGAAAAGACAAACGATATTTCAACAAGCTGGCTTCCAAGTGTAGACACCGGAAGAGATATGGCCGCTACACTTTCCAATGTCCGCCTTAACGAACTGGGATACCTTACCGCTATTTCTGATGAAGTGGAATCCTCCAGTCTTCAGTATCTTGAAAAGGAAAAGGAAGAGATGACTACTCTTCTGGCAAAATATGAAAGCCTGATTGACGAAGAAGAAAAAGGCTTTTATAATTCTGCTTTAAATTTCTGGACCCAGTACTGTCAGGCAGATGAAGAACTAATTACATTGGCAAAGCAGGGAAAGACAGAAGAAGCCCGGGCCATCTTAGAGGGCGAATGTGTGGAACTTTATAATTCTCTGAACAGCGCCTTTAATGATATCATCACCTACAATACGCAGGGCAGTACAGAAGAAACCGCCCAGAGCGCTTCCCTTTATAAAAAAGCAACCTTGATTCTGACTGCAATTATTGTCGCAATTATTCTGGTAGGAGTATTCTTTTCGTTTATTATTATACGTCTTATCAAGCTGCCAATCTCTGAGATCGAAAATGCCGCCACAAAAATGGCGCAGGGAGATCTGGATATTGAGATTTCCTATACCTCCCGGGACGAGCTTGGGGTTCTTTCCGATCAGATGCGGAAACTGGTACGCAGGCTCCAGTTAATCATTGACGACGAAAATAAATTCCTCGCGAAAATGGCTGCCGGAGATTTTACCGTAGATTCTGTCTGCGAGGAGGAATACACCGGTGGCTTTCATCCGCTGCTCGTCTCCTTCCGCTCTATTGCGGCAAAGCTCAATGATACTCTGCTTCAAATAAGTGAAAGCAGTACCCAGGTTGCTAACGGCTCCGAGCAGGTATCAAGCGGAGCACAGGCACTCTCCCAGGGCGCCACTGAGCAGGCAAGCTCTGTTGAGGAGCTGGCGGCTACGATTAACGAAATATCTGATAAAGTAAATCAGAATGCTGAAAATGCACGGCAGGCAAATACAATGGCAAATTCCGTCAGCGTAGAAATGAATACAAGTAATCAGAAGATGCAGGAAATGATTCAGGCGATGAACGATATCAGCGGCACCTCCAATGAAATCGGAAAAATCATTAAAACAATTGAGGATATTGCATTCCAGACCAACATTCTTGCTCTCAATGCCGCTGTAGAAGCAGCGCGCGCCGGTTCTGCCGGAAAGGGTTTTGCCGTTGTCGCCGATGAAGTCCGCAACCTGGCAAGTAAAAGCGCCGAAGCGTCAAAAAGCACCTCGGCTCTAATAGAAAATTCTTTGAAAGCAGTGGAAAATGGAACACAGATTGCTGATGATACAGCCCAGTCACTTCTTGAGGCAGTAGACGGAGTAAGCGAAATGACTGGCATTATCGGCCAGATTTCAGAAGCAAGCAGTAATCAGGCGGCTGCAATTTCCCAGATCACTATGGGAATTGATCAGATTTCCAGCGTTGTACAGACCAACTCAGCAACTGCTCAGGAAAGCGCGGCTGCAAGTGAAGAGCTGTCAAATCAATCGCAGCTTATGAAAAATCTGGTTAAAAAGTTTAAATTAAAAAGTGGATTTGTCAGCAGATAATATGCTCAGGCGGGCGTTTTTTCTGCCTTTTGCCCGCTCCCATTTTGCTTTTTCCTCTGGAGTTTTTAGAATAAGGCCCGGCACTGGTGTCGGGCTGTCATTTTCATCAAGTGCCACCATTGTAAAATACGCATGATTGATATGTGTCCGCTGTCCGTCAAGCGCCTCTACAAAGCTGTCTACCTCCACCTCCATAGAAGTCCTTCCAACATATGTCACACGTCCTATGATAACGATTACATCCTTCTGGTATGCTCCCTTTAGAAATTTCAGATTGTCTACGGAAACTGTAACAACATTTTTGTGGGTATGCCGCTTTGCCACAAGGGCGGCAACCTCATCAATCCACTGCATGAGAATTCCGCCGAACAGGCGGCCTGCTCCGTTTAAATGGTTCGGTCTTACAATATGAACTGTCTCTACAATAGAGTCTGATACTTTTCTTCTCTCCAAGTTTTCCTCTCCTCTAATCTTAAAATGGGCCGCGCTGCGCGCCTGATTTCTATATATTTCTATAGAATTATACCACAAAATTTGCTATACTAAAACTAATTTCACTTATGAGGAGCAGCTGTAATGAGAAATATATTATTTACGATAGAATATGACGGAAGCCGTTATCAGGGGCTTACACGTCCTGGAAAAACAGAAGCCGCTGGCACAGTATCTGCCAAAATTATGGATGTATTAAAAAAAATGACTGGTGAGGACACAATTGAAATACATTATGGCTGCCGGACCGAACCCGGTGTGCATGCTTATGCACAGGTGGCCAATTTTAAAACCGAATCCGATATGGGGGTTTCAGATATGAAGCATTACCTGAATCGCTACCTTCCCATGGATATTGCCGTCACCAATGTCCGCGAGGCGGCAACGCGTTTCCACGCCCAGCTTGCCGCAACTGCAAAAACTTACGTATACCGTATGTCCATATCTGATGTTCCCAGCATCTTTGAGCGTAAGCATACCTATCACTGCTTTAAAATGCCCGATAAAAAAGCCATGCAGGAAGCTGCTCTCCTCCTTACAGGAAGCCATGATTTTAAAAATTTTTCTGATTCCAAAACCTCTAAATCCACTGTCCGGGAGATTTATGGCATAGATATCTACTGCAACGAGGAAGAAATGCAGATTCTTTTAGACGCCGATGACTTTCTATACAATATGGCAAGAATTATCATTGGAACACTTCTGGAGATTGGGCTTGGCGTTCGTAAAAAAGAAGATATCACTGGAATATTTAACGGTACATTAGAACCAAGCCCTCCCTGTGATCCGAAGGGATTGTATCTGCAGGAAATTTCTTACTAGGGAACAGGAGATTTTAACCTGTTCCCGGCTATCCTTCCAGAATTTTCACAAAGAATCTCCGATTTCTCGGTCCGTCAAATTCACAAAAATACAAATCCTGCCAGATACCAAGAACCAGCTCTCCTCCGCTTAGTATCATAGTTTGGGACGGTCCGAAACAGCTTGTCTTCATATGCGCATGAGAATTCCCCTCTGCATGACGGTATCCTGCATGATGGGTTGGAAATACTTCCTCCATCTCCATCAGAATATCATGGACCACATCTGGATCCGCATTCTCATTAATTGTAAATCCTGCTGTGGTATGGGGCGAGAACACCACGACAATCCCGTCCTTTACTTTGCTCTTTTCAATATCCTCCCGCACCATGTTCGTCACCTTTGACATCTGCTGGGCGCTTCTTGTTGAAATATGATGTTCATACAGATACATGCTTTTTCCTCCTTTTACTTCTTTAGCTTTCCAGATATTTCATCAGACTGTCATATTCCCGCTTCATCAGGCAGTAACCATGCTCATAAAAGTTCATCAGCATGTCGTAATCCTTCTCAAGCCTTGATATTGTGGGAATCAAGGGCCTTAAAACATATATTTCCCCTTCCCTTTCCAAACGCTCCACCTGTTCCAGCTGCCAATTGTATTTTGCATTTCTTCGGAGAGTTGTTTTTACAAGCTCCGGATAAGAACGGTATGCCCTTCGGTACATTTTCGCTGCCATCCGCTTCACAGGCTTCTTTCGGTATCCGGGATTCCTTGTAAGGACTACTAAAATCTTCTCATTTCCCTTTTTAAGGGCGCGTCCCACCGGAACGGAGTCTGCAAGTCCGCCGTCCAGATAAGGAAACCCGTCAATGTTAACCATCGGCGACACAAGAGGCAGGCTGCTGGATGCCCTGCACAGCCTCATAAGTCTTTCCGAATCTTCTTTTTCCGTCATGTACTCTGCTTTCCCTGTCTCACAATTCGTTGTCACAATCTCACATTCAATATCCGACGCAAAATACGTGTCAAAATCGAAGGGAAAAATCTCTTTCGGATACTTTTCGAATACCATATCCATATCCAGAATACTTTTCTCCCTGACAAATTTCCTGAATCCATAATAATAGCTGTACTCTTTCTCTTTATGAATCATACAGTCTCTTGTTCTTCCAATCTGCTTTGACACATAATCTACCCCATTGCAGGAACCTGCAGACACTCCGATTACATGAGAAAAATATGCATCCCTTTCCATCAGATAATCCAGCGCCCCGGACGTAAAAACCCCTCTCGTCGCACCTCCTTCAAGAACAAGTGTTGCTTTTATCATCATTCCATATCTCCTTTCTTGAAAAATACAAACGACTGCCGTATCTGATTTTCATTTGTGATACGGCAGCCTCTTAAAATAAAGCCTCTTCTTATTTAAAAATAATCATATAAATAATCTGGAATGTAATCATAATCAAGGCAATAACAAACTGATTACGTATAACTGTAAAACGCCTCTTCATATCAAGAAGAGCTACAGGCACCATATTAAAATTGGCTGCCATTGGAGTAATAAGTGTACCGCAATAACCGCAGGTAAGTGCAAGCATGCCAATTAAAACCGGATCCGTACCATATGCAAGAACAAACGGAGCGCCTATGCCGACTGTCATAACTGTAATCGCTGCAAAGGCATTACCCATAATAGCTGTAAACAGCATCATGCCAATAGCATATATGATAATTCCCACATTCACATTTCCCTTCGGAATAATCCCCCCCACAATCTTAGCAATTACCTCTCCGACACCCGCCGCAGTAAATATTGCGCCGAGACATGCAAGAAGCATAGACAGCATACTAAGCGGGCCTACCGTAGAAATCATCCGCTCCGCATCATTCAAAATCACCTTTGGTTTATTTGAAGGCAAAAGTATCATTAAAAGAATCGCTGCTGCAAGCACACCCGCACCTACTCCTACAAGTGCTCCCAGATCTGTGAAAAGTGCAAACAAAAGTGCTCCCACGCCGATGGCAAACGCCGGAATAAAAACCTTCATACCGATTTTATTAAAATTCTCCTGGGTTTCTTCCACAGTCATCTTCTGTACCTCACCCATCTTCACCTTCTTGAGAATGGCAGGGATACACATAATGATAATAAGCAGCCCCGTTACCGTCGTCGGAATCCATCTTCCAAAAGAAATAATGGTTCCAAGTATTACCCAGAATACTGCCGTGCCGACGCGGGATGGATTTTTCTTATCCAGCAGATTCTTAACTCCTGTATAAATGGTAACAAAACCTGTAAGCATAAATATAATTTCCAGTATTTTTGTTCCTAACGTGATCTCTGCATCTGTAAAAAACGCCATATGTATCTCTCCCCTCTATTTTTTTTCTGAACCATAATATTTTTTCATCAAGCGCTTATCCCTGACAATATAATATATAATTGCAACAACAATCGCCACCACCGATACCGGAATCTCAACTTTCGCAAGCTCTACAAGATCCACCTCATATCCAAGTCCGGCAAGTGTTCCCTGTACAAGAAGCGCGCCGCTTCCTCCCACAAACAATACCTGGAAGAAAAAGTTTCCTACATTTTCCGCACTGGAAGCCATACCCTTGATCTGCTCCTCGTGCTCCTCGTTGATTTCGCCGTATTTGTTTTTAACGGCTGCCGTTGACATCGGCATAATCAGGGGTCTTACAAAACCCGCAACTCCGCCGAAACTAATATTGAATGCAGCGAAAACAGCTCTCATTACCGCATATGCGGAAACAATCACCCCTGCCGACGCATTCTTCACCTTGCCGATCAAAGCTGCGGCTGCCTCCTTTAAGCCGCTTCGTTCCAATGTTCCCGTAACAATCAGAACTGTGATAAAAATGGTAATATTCCTGTTCGCAACAAAGCTCGATCCAAGCGTATCCAGAAGTCCTCTGATTCCAAGCCCTCCTGCCAGTGCAGTCACGATTGCCGCTGCGATAACTGTAAGGATATTGTCAAGCTTCAGGGCAAAGCCCAGAATAACCACCACAATTCCTATTAATGTAATATACTCCATACCCATTCCTCCTCCGTTATTTTTATATTTTTTATAATATAATATTTTTCAAATAAATCTGTCAATATTTTTCATTTAAAAATTCCTTCTTCTGCCTTATGAATGTAAAGGCACTCCCGGTATAATCCGTTCCGGCTCCGTGTAGTTCCAGTCATGAAGGTTTACACGAATCTTTTCTGTTATAATGGGTGTAAGAGGCGGATTATTCTTTCCAGGCGTTTCGTCTGTAGGCCTGTATCCCAGCTCCTCTACTATCTCCTGCCCGCCCGTTACCTTTCCAAACGCCGCATATTTGCCGTCCAGCCTCTCTGCCGGACGGTGCATAATAAACCATTGGGTAGCCGCGCTGTCAAAGTGATTACCTCTTGCCATGGAAATTACACCGGTCTCATGCTTAAGAGGATTTTCGAATCCATTTTCTGAAAATTCTCCCCTAATAGAAAATTCATCATTCTCCTGACAGCAGTCTCCTGTAAAGGAACCTCCCTGCAGCACAAATTCCTTCACAATACGATGAATCGTCAATCCGTCGTAACGGCCGCTGTTTGCAAGCTGTATAAAATTATTGACCGTATTTGGCGCGATTTCAGGGTAAAGCTCTACTGTGATGGTACGTCCATCGTCAAGCAAAATTGACGCAACTGGATTGTTCATATGATTCCCTCCTCATTATTTCGTACAATATTGATATTATTATACCGAATCAGAGAAAGGGTGTCAAAGAAAAAGATTTCACAGTAACTTCTTGCCTTTTTTCCGCATATTTGCTAAGATAAGCCTTGTATGTAACAATCATTGAATCTATAAGGAGTCCTGAATATGATTAGCACAAGCAACATTACTTTACGTGTCGGAAAAAAGGCGCTTTTTGAAGACGTTAATATTAAATTCACCGAAGGAAACTGCTACGGCCTCATCGGTGCCAACGGCGCGGGCAAATCTACTTTCCTGCGAATCTTGTCCGGCCAGCTGGAGCCAACGAATGGGGAGGTTATCATTACTCCCGGCGATCGCCTCTCTTTTTTGCAACAGGATCATTTTAGATATGACGAGTATTCTGTCCTTGATACGGTTATGCTGGGGAATGCAAGGCTTTACGAGATTATGAAGGAAAAAGAAGCGATCTATTCCAAAGAAGATTTCACAGATGAGGATGGAATCAAGGCCAGCGAACTAGAGGCTGAGTTTGCCTCCATGAATGGTTGGGAGGCTGAGTCCGACGCTGCGTCCCTTCTTAATGGTCTTGGTATTGAAACCGCTCTTCACTACAGCATGATGAAGGATTTAAACGGTCCTGAAAAGGTCAAGGTTCTTCTTGCCCAGGCTTTGTTCGGTAATCCGGATATTCTGCTTCTTGACGAGCCCACCAACCATCTGGATCTGGATGCCATCGCATGGCTGGAGGAGTTTTTAATCGGCTTTAACAACACCGTTATCGTCGTGTCTCACGACCGTTATTTCTTAAATAAGGTATGTACTCAGATTGCAGATATCGACTACGGAAAAATCAAACTCTACGCCGGAAACTATGATTTCTGGTACGAATCCAGCCAGCTTTTAATCCGTCAGATGAAGGAAGCCAACAAGAAAAAGGAAGAAAAAATTAAAGAGCTTCAGGAATTTATCTCCCGCTTCAGCGCCAATGCTTCCAAATCCAAGCAGGCCACATCAAGAAAACGTGCGCTGGAAAAGATTCAGCTGGAGGATATTCAGCCCTCCAGCCGAAAATATCCTTACATCCATTTTAAACCTGGCCGCGCCATCGGAAACGAAGTCCTGACCGTAGAAAATTTAAGTAAAACCATTGACGGCGAAAAGGTTTTAGACAATATTTCCTTCACCCTGAATCACGATGATAAGGTCGCCTTTGTGGGAAGCAACGAGCTTGCAAAGACCACCCTTTTTCAGATTCTTACCGGAGAGATGGAGCCGGATGCCGGAACCTATAAATGGGGAATTACCACCTCACAGGCATACTTCCCTCAGGATAACGGCGCAGAATTTGATAATGACAGCACCATTGTAGAATGGCTGACCCAATATTCCGAAGAAAAGGACGTTACTTATGTCCGGGGCTTCTTAGGGCGCATGCTTTTTGGCGGAGACGACGGCGTGAAACGGGTGCGGATTCTTTCCGGCGGCGAGAAGGTGCGCTGTATGCTGTCTAAGATGATGATCTCCGGCGCCAACGTCCTGATATTTGACGAACCGACCAACCATCTGGACATGGAAGCCATCACTGCACTGAATAATGGAATGACAAAATTCCCGGGCGTCATTCTTTTCAGCTCAAGAGATCACCAGATCGTACAGACTACTGCAAACCGTATTATGGAAATTGTACCGGGCGGAAAGCTGATTGACAAAATTACGACTTACGACGAATATCTGGAAAATGACGAGATGGCGAGAAAACGCCAGACCTACAGTGTACAGAAAGAGGATGATGATTAATTATGAGTATACAATTTGCCGGATTACTGTTCTTTCTTTTAGGCATCCTATTATTTGCCGCCACAAAAGCAGCCTCGGCATATGACTCGAAAACCGGCTATAGTATTTCCGCCCTTTTCATGGTTTATGCCCTTCTTATGGAGATCGCCGGATATCTGGATTCAGAATTTATGCTTATCCTTATCTTTCCGCTTCCCATCGGAATCGGTATGACGATGCTCGGTTTCTGGATGATTATGAAGGGCTTCTTCTACAGCCTGAAAATGGAAGGAACCTACATAGACTGTAAATACCGCGGCACACCTCTTTTCAGTAGAAGGAAATATTATACACTGATCTTTCAATATCAGGCAAATAACCGTACAATAAAAAGCGATTCAGAAGATCATTATATTTTGCACGACATAGAAAAGCGCTATGAACCACAGCAGGTATACCCGATCTGGGTAAACCCGAAAAATCTGCAGGACTTCCGGGTGAAACGATTTTCCGGAGTTTCCGGCGGCGTTCTCGCAATAGCTGTCTTTGGAATCGGGCTTTTATCCGTAATTATTCCATTACTGCTAAAGATGCTGAAGACGGGGTAAAATCAAAAATACCCCGTCCTAAAAATATTACCGTATTCTCTCTGGAAATCCTATCTTTTTCTGTACCTTTCTGAGCGTTTTGTTTGCAAAATATCCCGCCTTTTCCCCATTTTTCTTTATCACACTGTCAATATACGCCTTATCCTTCTCAAGCCGTACCACCTCATCCTGCAGGGGTCTGAGAACTGAAACAACTGCTTCTCCTACCGCTGTCTTAAAATCTCCGTAGCCCTTTCCGTCAAATTCCCTTACTGCCTCCTCCGGTTTCTTTCCTGTGCAGGCGCTGTAAATGTCAATTAAGTTCTTCACCCCCGGCTGCTCGTCCCGGTAAAGAATCTGTGCTTCTGAATCCGTCACCGCACGTTTACATTTACGCATAACCGTATCTGGATCATCCAGAAGATAAATACTTGCATTGGGATTCTCATCTGATTTTGACATCTTCTTTGAGGGATCCTGAAGGCTCATGATCTTTGCCCCCACTTTTCCGATATACGCCTCTGGAACCGTAAACACATCCCCATATATATTATTAAACCGCTCCGCTATGTCCCTCGTTATTTCCAAATGCTGCATCTGGTCAATACCCACCGGGACTACATCCGCCTGATAGAGCAGAATATCCGCCGCCATCAGTACCGGATAGGTAAAGAGTCCTGCGTTAATATTATCCGCATGCTTTGCGGACTTATCCTTAAACTGGGTCATCCGGTTCAGCTCTCCCATATAGGTAAAGCAATTAAGAATCCATGCAAGCTCTGCATGCCCTGACACATGGGACTGATAATAAATGCAGTTTTTTTCCGGGTCCAGTCCTGCTGCAATATATAAGGTAAGAAGTGCTCTTGCCCTCTTTCTTAAAACCGCAGGATCCTGACGCACTGTTATAGAGTGCATATCTACCACACTGTAAAAGCATTCATACTCGTCACTTAAAGTCACCCAGTTCTTAAGAGCCCCCAGATAATTCCCCAGCGTCAGATTTCCCGTTGCCTGCATCCCGCTGAACAATACCCTTTTATCACCTGTCATTTTTTCATCCTCCATCTTCCACTTTTTATTTCCTTTATCCCGCCTTTACCACGGCTTCACATAATCATCATAATAAACCTGATTCTCCGACAGTATTCGGAATTCTCCCTCTGCAGCCAGAACCTCGGTAACCCCGCAGTTTTTATGCACGCCCCGGCCCCAGTATTCCTCAAGAGGTTTTCCCTTTATATAATTAAGCATCCCTGCAAGGGCCGCTCCATGGGTTGTAATCAGTACATTTTCCTTCTCATATTCCTTTTTCCCGCAAAGCCATGTGAGGAATTCACCCGTCCTTTCTCTTACCTCTGAGAAATGTTCTCCTCCTGCCGCTGGTTCATAATGCGCCGGATCCTGAAAAAATGCCTGAAAATGCTCCGGAAGCTCCCAGCCTTCCTTTGAACAGCATTTCCCCTCCCACTCTCCAAATGCCATCTCTCTGATTCTCTCGTCAGCAATAATCGGCACGCTCCGGCCCAAAAGAATCAGTTCTGCTGTCTCAACCGCCCTTCCAAGAGGACTGCTGAAGCAGGCTGCAAAGGGAATATCCTTAAGCCCTGCGGCCGTCTTTTTCGCAAGACTTCTTCCAAATTCATTCAAAGGAATATCTGCCAGCCCCTGAATCCGCCTTTCCTTATTCCAGTCTGTTTCTCCATGTCTTACAAGATATAGCTTCATTCCTCTTTAAAACCTCCTTAGCTCTGAATTTCATAACAGAGCTTACCTGTAGTAGTATAGCACATCTTTTTCTGTTTTTCATTTCTTTTTATGGTATAATAGAAAAAAAGAGATAAAGGAGTAGGATTATGGAAAAAATCACAAGCTTCACCATAGACCATTTAAAGCTGAAACCAGGCGTTTATGTATCCCGCATCGACCATGTGGAGGGACACCCGGTTACCACCTTTGACCTTCGTATGACAAGCCCAAATGATGAGCCCGTCATGAATACTGCAGAAATGCATACCATCGAGCATCTTGCTGCAACCTTCCTTCGAAACCACAGTGAATATGGTTCAAAAACCATTTATTTCGGCCCTATGGGATGCCGCACCGGATTCTATCTTCTTCTCTCCGGCGCGTATGTCTCCCGTAATATCGTTCCGCTTATGCGGGAAATGTTTGCCTTTATCGCCGGTTTTGAAGGCTCTGTTCCCGGAGCCTGTGCAAAGGACTGCGGGAATTATCTGGACATGAACCTTCCAATGGCAAGATACCTTGCCGGAAAATATCTGTCTGACGTACTTGAAAATATTTCTGAAGACAGATTGAATTATCCGGATTAGCATTTCTGGCAGCTTTAAAAGCAGTCCCTTCTTATACCTAAGAGGAGGCTGCTTTTTATCAACTTATTTTTATATTTTATCCTTAACGGGCAAAGGATATGCTAGCAGGTTGCGCCGCCCACTACTGTCTTCTTTAGAATCTTACTCTTGTCTATTTTGCTGTTAAGCAGTTTATCCTGCACATAATCAAATCCCAGTCTTGCTATGGTATCTGCAAATCGCTCTCCAGACTCTCCTTCGTCACGGAAAAATAGAATTGCACGTTCCACAAGATCAACAACGTCTTCCTCCGAAGTAAATATCCTGTCAAGGAAACGCCCCTCAGCCGCTTTCTTTCCCCATCTTCCGCCAATATATACCCTGTAGCCTTTTGCCAGCTCCTCCAGGGCGCCGAAGGGGCATTTGGAGATACATCGTCCGCAATGGTTACAGCTTTCTTCCGGTATTCTGATCTTTCCGTTCTCCATCTCTGCTATATGTATCGGACAGGCCTTCTCCACCTGACATATCTTGCATCCTTGGCATTTTGACAGATCAATCCCCGGCGCCTGCTGACCAACGATACCAAGATCATTCAGATCCGGTTTCACACAGTTATTCGGACATCCTCCCACCGCAATCTTAAACTTATGCGGCAGGGCCACATCATGATAACCTTTATAATACAAATCATGCAGACGCTCCGACAGAGAAAATGTATCAATCAGACCATACTGGCAGGTGGTTCCCTTACAGGATACGACCGGACGGACCTTCGATCCGGTTCCTCCGGTTTCAAGCCCAGCTTCCTCAAGAAATTCTCTGACAGCGTCAATATTATCGTACGGGACTCCCTGAATTTCCAATGTAAGCCTTGTAGTCATTGTAACCTCTCCTGAGCCGAATTTTTCTGCCGCCTCAGCAATCTTCTTCTGTTCCTCCGCCGTTATCTTGCCGTTTCTTGTAATGACACGCACATTAAAAATGTCATCATAGCGTTTGTCCTGAAGACATCCTAAGCCTTTTACGCGTTTAATCTCGTCCGAAGAAAGCTTTTTTCCACTCCTTGGCACCTTCACCTCATTAAACATTGCTCCGCCTTCAAGAACACGGGTATTCGTATATCCCAAAGCCTTCAGACGATTCTGCAGGAAATATCCTCTCTTTCCTTTTGCACATACCAAGAGAAGCTTTGCATCTCTTTCGAGTCCTTCAATTGGTTCTGTTACTTTTGAAAGATCAATGAACCGGGCGTTTGCAAGGGCCGGCGCCGGCTGCACGTCAAGTACCGTATATCCTTTCGCTGCTCCTCTGGCATATTCCGACGGACTCATACTCTCCAAAATTCCGTCTAATTTATTTTCCAGAATATAACACGCTGTTACAAACGGATGAATTGCCGTTGAAAATGGAGGCGCATATGCAAAATCCAGCGTATCAAAATCATCAAGTCTCATTCCCTGAGAGAGCCCGGTAACCCCAATATCCACCATCTTGTCCACCGCTCCTGCTCCCAGGACCTGTATGCCAAGAAGCTTACGGCTCTCCTTTTCTGCAGTCAGCTTGATGACAAAGGACGAAGAACCCGGATAATAGTGTGCCTTGTCATCCAAAATACAGACCACGGAAACCGCATCATATCCTGCTGCCTTCGCCTGTTCCTCTGTTAAACCTGTCCTTCCTGCATTTAATGACGGAAGAATCCTGACGACACCTGTTCCAAGGCATCCGCCATATCCTGTTCCCTGACCGAATAAACTCTTTGCCAGCGCCCTTGCCGCCAGATTTGCCGTGGAACCCATTGCAGACCATTGCCGGGAGCCTGTAACGGCATTCTTTACAGCTGCACAGTCACCCACCGCATAGATATCCGGAAGATTTGTCCGAAGCTTCTCATCCACAATAATCGTACCCTTGAACATCTCAATTCCGGACTCCTTTAAAAACTCTGTACATGGGCGCACGCCAATGGCCATAACAACCACATCTGCCGCAAGGATGCCATTGTCCGTGAGCACGCCCTCAGCCCGGGCCTCCCCGGAAATTCCGGTAAGACTTGTGGATGTAAGTACACGCATTCCCGCCGCTTTTATCTGACGCTTCGCATAATATGCCATCTCTGAATCAAATGCATTCGGCATAATCTGCGCTGCTGCATCAATCACTGTTACCTCAAGTCCCTGAGCCATCAGATTTTCCGCAACCTCAAGCCCAATGAAGCCGGCTCCGCAAACGACCGCTTTCCGGCATTTTTCCTTTTCTATATACTCACGTATTCCCACTGCATCATCTGGCGTACGCACACAAAAAACGCCCTGAAGCGCGCTTCCCTCCACAGGAGGCACAAATGGCTCCGCACCGGTGGCAATAATAAGCTTGTCATAGTTCTCCGTAAACAGCTCCCCCGAATTTCTCCGCAGTGTCACTTTCTTTTCCGAAGGATCGACCCTTACCGCTTCGCATCCCACAACTGCATCTACGCCTGTAAGCCCCGCATATTTTACAGGTGAATTAACGATCAGCTCTTCCCTTGTACCAATCTCTCCTCCGATATAATACGGGAGGCCGCAGCCGGCATAGGAAATATCTGTGCCTTTTGTAAATATCCTTATCTCTGCACTCCGATCGCATCTTTTTAATTTTGCCGCGGCTTTTGTACCTGCCGCAACACCGCCTAATATTACATATTTCATTTTTTCACCTCTTCTTCTTTGCTATACATAATATTATACCATATTACAAGTACCTGGCAATTCGTTTTCTATCTCTATCTGGCACACCTTCATGGACTCCAATGCATTTTTATGACTTTCCGGAGACACACCGGCACAGCAGGATGCATCTACAATCACCGGAATTTCCGGAAACATTGCTTTTAATATCATTGCATTGGAAATTACACAGATGTCTGTACAAAGACCTGCAAGTGTAATAGATTCCACCGTTTCCTCATTTAAAATCATCTGTTCCGTAATATATTCTTTGATTGCATAACCAAGCTCAATACTGCCAAAGGCCGGCTTATTTACCGGCTCATCTGCCCTTAGCTTTTCGATCTCCGGATGAAGTTCCCAGCCTTTTGTTCCACGGACACAATGTACGATCGGAAGATTTCTTCCCTCCTGGGTATCCAGATAGTTTTTCTCATGGGTATCCCGGGTATAGAATATCCTTCCTTCAAACCCTTTGATCTTTTCTGTCATTTTGGGAACAATATCCCGGGCCTCCTTTGTTCCCAGCGCCCCGTCGATAAAATCATTCTGCATGTCCACAACAACCAGTATTTTCATTGTCCTCACCTCTCCAAATTTTTCTATATACCTATTATATACCAATCCGTAAATGGATCAAGTTTGATTTCTTAAGGACATTTTTCGAAATCATCTAGCCTATTTGTTCTGAATGTGAGATAATAGAGTTGCCCGCAAAGGGAATGATATCTTGGGAAAGGGGTTATATTTATGCCAGCAGCATACGCACATTATCGTTTTGGACGGGAAGTTACCGAATGCCTCCCGTTTGTATACAGAAAAACCATCGAAAAACACCAGGCTCTTTATGATATAGGAGTACATGGTCCGGACATCCTGTTTTATTACAGGCCGCTGTCCTCCAATGAAGTAAATCAAAGCGGTTATGCCATTCACGATAAGCCTGCGGCAGAATTTTTTGAAAGGGCCGCAGGACTTTATCAGCACAGTGAAGATCCGGAAGCGTTAAAAGCCTATCTGTATGGTTTTATCTGCCATTTCGCACTGGACAGTGCATGTCATCCATATATTGAAAAGATGGAAAAAGAAAGCGGACTGACCCATACAGACCTTGAGACAGAACTGGAACGCTTCTTCATGCTGAAAGACGGAATAAAACCTGAGGAATATATTCCCATTCAGCATATTCATCCGTCAGACGAGGCCGGTGGAATTATCGCTCCCTGCTTTGGCTGTGTCGCTCCGGAACAGATCGTTTCTTCTCTCAAGTGGATGATTTTTATTCACAGGCTTTTTCACGCTCCGGAACAAAACGGACAGAAGATAAACAAAAGAAAGCTTCTTTATCTTGCCTTAAAGCTAATCAGAAAGTATGATTCCATGCAGGGGCTGATTATGAAGCCGGAGCCAGAGGCAGTCTGCGGGAACTACTGCATTCTGCTGAATAATCTGTATACAGAAGCCGTTACTGTCGCTTCTTCCCTGATTCAGAATTATACAAATGTCCTAGAAAATTCCGTGCCGCTCTCTCCCCGCTTTTCTATCTCATTCGGCCCAGGAGAAAGCTGGAACGAACTATATATATAAATAAAAGGAGACGCATGCCATGAAATTAAAATTAACCCCACTGGAAAAATACTGGATTCTATACGATGTAGGAAATTCCGCGTTTGTACTGCTTGTAGCAACAATTCTTCCGATTTACTTTGATTATCTGGCAGATACTGCCGCCATAGAACCTTCCGCCTATCTGGCATATTGGGGATATGCTATTTCTGTCTCCACTTTGATTGTCGCTGTACTCGGTCCAACCCTTGGAGCTGTAGCCGATACAAAAAACTACAAGAAGAAGCTGTTTACCGCTGCCCTTATTGCAGGAGTTATTTCCTGTATTCTTCTGGGCACCACCTCTTCATGGTTTATCTTCCTCATTATTTTTGTAATTGCCAAGACTGCTTTTTCCACTAGCCTTGTCTTTTATGATTCTATGCTTACAGATGTAACTACGGAAGAACGAATGGACGCCGTTTCATCACACGGATACGCGTGGGGCTATATCGGAAGCTGCATTCCGTTTATTGTCTGCCTTGCTATTGTCTTAAATGCGGAAAAGCTTGGATTGTCTATGGGGACAGCTATGCTGATTGCATTTGTTATCACTGCGGCATGGTGGTTTTTCACCTCTCTCCCGCTTCTTAAAAATTATCGTCAGCTTTACTATGCTGATATTGGAACACATGTAATACAAAACAGCTTTTTACGTTTAGGAAAATCCATAAAAGAAATATATCTTGAAAAGAAAATCTTTTTCTTCCTGCTGGCCTTTTTCTTTTATATTGACGGCGTATACACAATTATTGATATGGCCACTGCATATGGAACATCTCTCGGGCTTGACAGTACGGGGCTTCTTTTGGCGCTTCTTCTAACGCAGATAGTTGCTTTTCCATGCGCGCTTATTTTTGGCAGGCTTTCAAAAAATGTATCATCTGCCCGACTCATACGTATATGTATCGCCGCATACTTCTGCATCGCCCTGTATGCAATAGGGCTTGACAGCCAGTTTGATTTCTGGGTGCTTGCCGTACTGGTTGGTATGTTTCAGGGCGCTATCCAGGCATTATCCCGTTCCTATTTTGCTAAAATTATTCCGGCTGAGAAATCCGGTGAATATTTTGGACTTCTTGACATCTGTGGAAAGGGTGCTTCCTTCTTTGGTACATTACTTGTTTCCTTTATAAGCCAAATAACCGGAAGTCCGAATGCCGGCGTAGGTTCCCTCGCTGTCATGTTCCTCATTGGCTTTCTTTTATTCGGTCAGGCCGAACGGATGAAGACAATGTCATCCTAATTTTCCGAACAAATATTAATTTTCCGAGTATTTTTATTACTGCTTAATTTTTTCTTATGGTATTCTTAATATATATTCGAAAAGCAAAAGGAGTGGTATATATGAAACAGTCTATGCAATTATTTTCCGCTCACCATGCCGATAAGAATTTTATAGACAGGAATTGTGACCATTATTATTGTAATTTACTTTCGATTGCTTCCTTTGTCGATTCTTCGGAATGTACGTCTCTTCCTTACCGACATAAACACAATGCTTACGAATTTCTTATTCCTTATGGTCCTATTCCTCTTGTCATGTGCGAAGATTCAGTTTACTTCGGAGAGGTTGGTTATGTTTATCCCGTACAGAGCGGTCAGGAACATGGTTTCAAATCCCTTGTGACTAATATTTCCTATGATAATATTGTCATTACAAAAGAATTTCTTGAAGATGTTATGAAGCAAAAAGGTTATTCCGGAAAAAGGTTTAACTGGCGTTTTGAGCTTACAAAAGAGCAGAAAGCTTATATTCAATTATTCAAAAATGAATACAATAACGGTGCCTCCTGTAATCGGGAGAATCTCCTTCACCTGGCAGCACTGATCACCGGTTCCTTCATTGAGGCAGAATTCCAAAAAAAAGGAACCCCTGTCGGAACTCCCCCCCATTATCAGCAGGGAATTCTTCAAGTTGTTGCTTATATTAACCAGCATTATACGGAACCTGTAAATGTGGACAGTCTGGCCAGAATGTGCCACTTATCAAAAACATATTTTATATCAGCCTTTAAAAAGGTCACTGGCGAAACGCCTTACAGCTATCTCCTAAGGCTGAGAACATCCAAAGCAAGAATTCTCCTTGAAACTACGGATTATACAATTAAAGAAATTGCAACGATGTGCGGATTCCAGAAAACAAATACCTTTACTTCTCATTTTTGCACCACTACACACATGACGCCTTCTGAATATCGGGAGAATGCGCGAAATTAAAGCCCCGGATTTTTAATCCGGGGCTCATCTTTTAACACGGATGACATAAATCCAAACTATGCAAGCTTACTCTTTGCAAGCTCTGCAACTGCCTGAAAGCCTTCGGCATCATTTACCGCCATCTCTGCTAACATCTTTCTGTTCATATCAACATCAGCCAGCTTAAGTCCATGCATAAGCTTGCTATAGGATAAACCATTGAGTCTTGCTGCCGCATTGATACGTGCAATCCAAAGCTGACGCATCTGGCGTTTACGCTGTTTTCTTCCGGCATAGGAAGATGCCAGCGCTCTCATAACAGATTGCTTTGCAACTCTGTACTGTTTAGAACGCGCTCCTCTGTATCCCTTTGCTAACTTTAAAGTTCTATTATGTCTTTTTTTTGCGTTAAGTCCGCCTTTAATTCTTGCCATGTCTTATCTCCTCCTTCATATTCCTATCTTACAGATAAGGTAATACTTTCTTCATATTCTTTACATTTGTTGCATCTGTAATAGTCGCCTGCCTGAGATTTCTTTTTCTTTTGGTAGACTTCTTTGTTAAGATATGGCTTTTATAAGCTTTATTTCTTTTTAATTTTCCTGTACCTGTTTTTTTGAAGCGCTTTGCAGCTGCTCTATTTGTTTTGATTTTTGGCATAATATGCTCCTCCTTCAATTCTTTTTATATATTTTTAACGTCTTTCAGTTAAAACCATACTCATGCTCCTGCCTTCCATCTTTGCCGGCTTTTCAATAGCCGCAACATCTGAAAGAAGCTCTGCAAAATCATCCAGAATATGCTTGCTCTGCTGTACATGCGCCATCTCGCGCCCTCTGAAACGCAGCGTAACCTTTACCTTATTTCCTTTTGAAATAAACTTCTTGGCATTATTGACCTTTGTATTCAAATCGTTTGTATCAATATTTGGTGAAAGACGCACTTCCTTCACTTCTACAATTTTCTGCTTTTTCCTTGCCTCTTTTTCTTTTCTGGCAAGCTCATACCTGTATTTACCGTAATCGATAATCTTGCATACCGGCGGCTGGGCCTTCGGAGCAATCTTTACCAAATCCAGCTCAGCTTCCTGCGCCAGACGCATTGCCTCCCTGACCGGCATAATACCTAACTGATCTCCATTCTCTCCGATAACTCTTACTTCCTTGTCTCTGATCTGCCCATTAATCATTAAATCGCTAATTGTCGTGCACCCCCATCAAATAAAATAAGTGAATAGCGCGCAGGCTATCCACTTAGCATATCTGTATCATAAGATCATGACATAAAAACATAATCTTCTCTTACACGATATTGAACCGATAGTCACCCGATTGTGCTATGGTGAGAGTGGATACTCTGCTTTATTTTTCGCTTTCCGCTTTAACTAATCTACCACATCCGAAGTATTCTGTCAACCAAAATTTAAAAATTATCAGGACCAGCGGATTTCTCCCTCTACAAGTCTTGCATTACACGAGCTGGTTTCTCTCGTAAGCTGTGACTTTTCGTCTCCCACAGAAAGTGAAACTCCCGGATATGCAATCTGGCACCGGAGCCTGATGCCTCCCTGTTTTTCCAGCTTATCTTTTATTCTTTCCATATCCTGTTCAAACCGATTCATTTTCATGCCGTTCACAGAAAGATCCAGCCGTATCTTATTCATGCGCGTTGTTCTTGAAGGACTTTCCGGCTGTTTTTCCAGCTTCGCCATCTCCTTTTTTAAATCCTCGTTTTCCTTCACAAGAAGCTTTTTCTCAAATTCTGCACAGGGCTGTCCCCCAAGCTTAACAACCGTCGGGCTTCCTGACTTGGAGCCCACAATTTTTGCCTCCATTCCCCGGGCTGCGCGAAGCTTTCCGCCGATTACCACTCCCTTGCCGGTGCAGACCTTGATCTCTCCGTCACAGTATACGTCGCTGTGGAGGATGCAGTCTGTATGCAGGTTCCCTTTGGTATGGACAATACTGTTCTCCAGATATTTTGCATAAATATCGCGGTGTGCCTTCACAACCGAATCCCGGTCTCCTACAATACCCTTTACCACAACCAGCTCGCCGCCGGCTTCCACATTCCCTGATTCTACGACGCCGTCTACAGTAATATCTCCCACAGCCCGTACGGTAAAACCGCTGCATACGTCTCCTCTGATATGCACATCCCCAAGGAAATTTATGTTTCCCGTATTATAATCTACATTACTGTCAATTTCCATTACAGTCTTTACCTGAAAGCTTCCATTATTAAACTCCACATGACCGGCCTGCAGAGCCAGAAGCTTTGTTCCATCCTCGCTGATTTCCGTATTTCTTCCTTTTGGGAGCTTCACTGTTTTGCCATCCTTTGCAGAAAGTGTCTGACCCAGAACCGTACTTCCTGTAATTCCTTTTGTAGGCGGAACTGCCTCGCAGATAACATCCCCTTTTTCTGCATTTTGAATAAGATTCAAAGAAGCATAATCCACACGATCATGCTCATCTACCTCAAATTTACGCTCAACAACACGAGGGAACGAGTCCACAATATATCCATCCTTCCCCTGAACTGCTTCTTCGCCTTTTGCCGCTTTTAACATACGGAAATACAATTCCGCGCCGTCAGAAAAATCTGCTGCAAGCTTTTCTGAGATACCGAATGTTATTTCTTTTTCCCTCAATGCTTCCATTAGCATCTCCTGATCTGCTTCTTTTCCTCCGCCTACCGGTGGAAATACCATAAGCCATGCCGCCATCTTATCCGATGAAAGAAAAACATATGGAAGGGCGTCAAGCACCGGCTCCTCTGGTTTTACCGGCTCCTCTTCCGGCAAAGCTTCCTGGCCTTCCGGATTATCCATAGCCGCCAAAGCCGCTAAAACATCCAGCTCCCCAGATGCATCTTCCCCCGCCTTTTCCTCCGTCTTTTCCGGCTGCTTGGGAATTGCCTCCTTTAGACGTTTCTTTGCCTCTTCGTCAAGTTCCCTTTCCAGCCTTTTTAGCTCCTTATCCACCTTATCCTCAGCTACGCCCTCCAGATACAGGCAGAGTCTTTCATGCTCCCCTGTCTGATCTGTCCATAAATCGTAAAGCCTTATTAATGCATGGTCCCACGGAAGTTCCAGTTCTTTCACACCCGGCGGAGGAAGTGAAGCTTCTTCTTTTATTAAATGCTCCGCTGCCTGTCTCTCTGCTTCTGTAACCTGCTCTATGACATCTCCGATTATCTCTTCCGCTGTCTGCTCCTGACCGTCTGCATCCTGTACAGAGTTAAACAGCCGGAACAGAAATGAATCTCTTATTCCCATGCACATTCCACCTCCTTTGATACTATATTTATATATTCTATATTATCATTGTATCCTGTAATAGTGATCTTTAGCAAGCACTAAATTTTCCCTGTCTGAAAAATATATGTTGAAAAATATAACTTTTCGTGGGATAATATATTAAATTTGTTCTTTTTTGGAATGTAGTGATATGGTGAGGAGGATTTTATTTTATGAAGAAAAGAAGCAATTTTACGAGTAAATTAGGCTTCGTTCTGGCAGCGTCCGGTTCGGCAGTCGGCCTTGGAAATATCTGGAGATTTCCATATCTTGCCGCCAAATACGGCGGGGGAACTTTTCTGCTTATTTACCTGATTCTGGCAGTTACCTTTGGCTTTACCCTTATGACGGCAGAGATTGCCTTAGGAAGAAAAACCGGCTTAAGTGCAATTGGAGCTTTCAAGTCTCTGGACAGGCGCTTTGGTTTTGTAGGTGTGCTGGCGTCAGCCGTTCCCATTATTATCTTTCCTTACTACTCCGTTATCGGCGGATGGGTGGTAAAGTATTTTACTGTATTCGTAACCGGAGGCGTAAAGGATGCTGCGGGGGATACGTATTTTACGGATTTTATAAGCGGAACATTTGAACCGATTGGCTGGTTTTTCGTTTTCATGGCTTTTACGGCAGTCATTGTATTATGCGGTGTGGAACAGGGGATCGAAAAGGTAAGTAAAGTCATGATGCCTGTTCTCGTTATTCTTACAATTATCATTGCTGTTTATGGATTAACCCTTGACGGAGCAATGGAGGGTGTTGCCTACTATCTTAAACCCCACATGTCTGATGTGTCAGCTGTAACAATCCTTGCCGCTATGGGGCAGCTCTTTTATTCCATGTCCCTTGCAATGGGTATTATGATTACCTACGGCTCCTATATGAAAAAGGACAATAATCTGGAAAGCTCTGTTCGTCAGATTGAAATTTTTGACACAGGTATCGCATTTCTTGCCGGCCTTATGATTATCCCGGCGGTATTTGCGTTCTCCGGCGGAGACAGAAGCGCTCTTAATGCAGGTCCCGGACTTATGTTCATGACGCTTCCGAAGGTATTTGACAGTATGAAGTTCGGCGGCGTTATAGGAACCATTTTCTTTGTGCTTGTATTTTTTGCCGCTCTCACCTCAGCAATTTCTCTGATGGAAACGATTGTATCTATCTTCCGCGATAAATTTGGGTGGAGCCGTAAGAATACCAGCATCTTTGTAACCGTGCTTTCACTGGCTCTTGGAATTCCGGCCTCCTTAGGATTTGGCCCGCTGTCCTTCATAAGCTGGATGAATCTGTCTATCCTTGATATTATGGATTTTGTAAGCAACAGTGTGCTGATGCCGATTGTGGCCTTCTTTACCTGTATCTTTATCGGATTCATTATTAAGCCGAAAACACTGGCAGATGAGGTAAAGGCAACAGACGGAACCTTTAAGGCTGAGGGAATGTATACGGTTGTTATTAAATGGGTAGCGCCCATATTCCTGGTACTGATATTGGCAAGTTCAGTGGCCAGCGGACTTGGATTTATTACGATATAAAATGAAGCCCGGAAGACTTTCGGCGTATATGCCTTCTGTCTTTCGGGCTGATTCTTACTCTGCTATCCAGTTCTGTATTTCAGCAGCTCCTGTATATTTTTGAATATATTTTTTTCCGGTTTCCAATGCTCTCTCTAAATCCTTATTATCCGAAAAAGAGTAGATAAGTGTCAGGACTTCCGTGGTGTTTTCAGTTATCATGGCGCGCTCCGAGTCACTGGTGGAGCTTCCGATGGGGCCGTTTTTATCGGCAATTACAGGAAGGGCATCTATTTTAATTTCCTCTTTTCCGATGCCTTTGTAGGTTTCTCCCGCCCGCCCGATGCGGAAAGTTATATCATCCTCTATGCATGCTGTGTCGTAGGAACCGACGGAAAAGCCGAATTCTATGGATATGAGATTGTTTGTATCCACCACGGTATTTACCTCGTAAAGCCCTTTCCCCTGACCGATTCTCCGAATCAGAGCTTCGGAAGAAACACGGTATCTGCTGGGATCTTTTCCAAAAGCCTTGTAAGCAGCCCTTGCTTCCTTTATATTGGGAATTTCATTCATACCGTAATCGAAAATGGCATCCTTTGCCTTTTTGTATATCTCTTTCTTCAGATAGCTCCACATTGCTTCATTTTTCTTCTGTACCCTTACTTTATACTGAAGACAGCCTACACGTACTGAAGGCCATTTTTCTTTCATATCCTTATCTATAACTACGTTTTTTTTCATATTGTTCTGCTCCTTTATCCTATACAGGCACGCATTATTATATCTATCTTTCGCTTCCCATGCAGAATACGGCTACAACTCCCGGGCCTGTATGACTTCCAATGACTGTACCAATATTATTGATTAAAATATTACCAATTCCCATTTTCTTTCGCACCAGCTCCGCCACATATTCTGCATCTTCAATACAGTCGCCATGGGTAATCATGATAAGGTCATTTTCATAGCCCTTAAACTGCTCTGCAGAGCGCTCTACAATCTTCTGGAGAGATTTCTTTCTGCCCCTCTCCTTTCCGATTACCTGAAGCTTCCCCTCATTATCCATATGAATCATAGGCTTGATCTGTACCATGCTTCCAAGAACCGCCGCAGTTTTTGACACCCGGCCTCCCCTCTGCAGATGATATAGATCGTCAATCGTTACATTATGACAGATATTAAGCTTATGCTCTTCCGCCCATTCAGCCGCTTCCTTCACAGTCATTCCTTCGCTTTTGCGCTTCAATACATAATATAAGAGCAGCGCTTCTCCCATACAGGCGCATAAAGTATCTACAACGATAATCTCTCTGTCCGGATATTTTTCCCTAAGCTCCTCTGCCGCTATTTTCATACTGCTGCAGGTTCCGCTAAGGCCGGAGGAAAAGGCCAGATGGAGAATATCCTTTCCTTCCTTCAAAAAAGGCTCCAGCGCCTCCTTTGCCTCCTCGGGATTCACCTGGGAGGTCACCGACATCTTTCCCTCCCGTAATTTATCGAAAAATTCCTTTGGCGAAAGCCCCATCATGTCCTGATAGGTTTCCCCGTCAATCGTATATTTTAAAGGAACAAAAGGAACATTCCGCTCCCTAAGCCATTCCCTTGGTACATCTACCGTGCTGTTTACTGTAACAATATAGTCGTTCATACTACTTAAATCTCCTTCCTATATATCTTCACCTATCTTACCACTTTTATCCATCTCACGCAAAATTTTTTTGAACGTAATGATAAACAATGTACCGGCAGTGGTAACCGATATAACATCTGCAATGGGTTCCGCCCGGTAAATCCCCATAACTCCCATAAATTTCGGCAGAATAATCGCAAGAGGTATCAACAGGATTACTTTTCTTAAAAGGGCAATAAACACAGACACCTTCGCCTGACCAAGAGCGACAAAGGTACTTTGGCATGCAGACTGGATACCAAAAAATATGTACCCTAAAAAATATACCGGCATCACCTGAGCCGTGAGATTTGCAAGCTCCTCATTGCTGGTAAATATTCCGGCGTAGAGTTCTGGCGCAACGACTGCTATTCCGCCCAAAATAAACATTGCAGTAAAGGTTGTAACTACCAGCCTTAAAAATGTGCCCTTTACCCTTTCCTTATTTCCTGCGCCGTAATTGTAGCTGATAATTGGCTGCACACCCTGGGTAATCCCCTGTGCAGGTATGCCGATAAACTGCATAATACTGCTTAAAATGGCCATTGTTCCCACATACAGATCGCCGCCGTATTTCTGAAGCCCTGTATTAAGGGTAATGCTTACAAGGCTCTCTGTACTCTGCATAATAAACGGGGACACTCCCAGAGCCCCGATTTTTTTGATATATTCTGCCTTAAGCCCAATATTTATTCTTTTTAAACGGATAACACTTTTCTTGGAGGTAAGAAAACGGATTACCCATGCCGCGCTCACCGCCTGGGATATGACGGTTGCAATAGCCGCCCCCTTAACCCCAAGCCCCAGTACAAAAATAAATACCGGATCCAGGCAGATATTAAGCACCGCCCCAATCAGAACCGAAAGCATAGCCGTCCTTGCTGCTCCCTGTCCGCTAATAAAAGTGTTAAGTCCAAGGGCCGCCTGCACAAATATGGTACCCACAAGATAGATTCCTATATAACCGCTGGCATAGGGAATCGTTACGTCGCTTGCTCCAAAGGCATATAAAATCGGTGTCTTAAAGGCAGAAAAAAACAGCGTCAGAACAACCGAGAAAAATAAAATAAGTCCTGCTGAATTTCCCAGTATCTGTTCTGCCCTGTCATAATCTTTTCTCCCCAGCTCAATAGAAGCAAGGGGCGCGCCGCCCATTCCTGCAAATGCGCTGAAAGCCGATATGAGCATGATAATCGGGAATGTTACCCCCACTCCTGTAAGTGCAATATCCCCGTACCCCGCAATATGTCCGATATAAATCCTGTCCACAATATTATATAGTATATTAATAAGCTGGGCCGCCACCGAAGGAAGCGCCAGAGAAACCATGAGGCCCCCTAAAGGCGCACTCCCCAGACGGTTCTCCCGGGTTTCAATTTCCTGCATAAAAATTCCTCCTAACATTTTAAGCCTAAAAAGCATTATAGCCAAATTCAGGCAAAATGTAAATCAGAATTTTATTATTACTTAATTCAGCTTCACATTCAGGTAATTCCTTCCTGACAGCGTCTTATTGAAACATAGGCTTATGATAATCACTGCACATCCTGCCGCAAACCCAAACCAATTAAACAACGCCGTCAATATAAGAAGCTGCAGACGCATAAATTTAAGCGCATACCCCAGTTCAAAATTCGGCTGGGTATAGTTTGCCACCGCTACAAAGGCCATATAAAGCATGACCTCACTGTTAAACCACCCGGACTGCACCGAAAACTCTCCCATAACAAGACCTGCAATGACACTAAGCGGCGTGCTTAACATACTCGGAGTATTCATAGCTGCAAGCCTCAGTCCGTCAATCGCAATTTCCAAAATCAAAAGCTGAAAAATAAGAGGTATATTTACCATATCCTTTACAGCCACAAAAGCAAATACCTCTGGAAGCCAGTTCAGATTCTGCATAAACAAGAGAAAAACCGGCGTTAAGAACACAGTCATGACCGTAATCAGCACCCTTGCGATTTTCAGATAAACATTTGTAAGTGTCGGAAAATAATAATCGTTAGCCTCCTCAATCATGTCAAAAATAGAGGTCGGCAGTATCATGGCTGACGGTGAATTGTCCACCAGAATTACAACCTTTCCCTCAAGAAGGCATGCCGTCGCCGTATCTGGTCTTTCTGTAAATTTAAATTTAGGAAAAGGATTGTACCATTTCCGCTTAAACAGGCACTCTGCAAGACTCTGCTGGTTCATGCGCAGCGCGTCTGTCTGAATACTCTTAATCCGCTTTGAAACAGTATCAAGAAGCGCCTTATCTACCCGATCCTTCATATAGCAGATAGCCACATCTGTCCGGGAGCTGTCACCGATTTCCACCATCTCCATGATTAGATGTGGATCCCGGATTCTCCTTCTCATCATGGCCGTATTAAATACAATCGTCTCCACAAACCCGTCTCTGGAACCCCTAAGAGATTTATCCTTATCCGGTTCCTCCACACTTCTGGCCGGATAAGTGCGGCAGTCAATGGTAATACACGCCTCATAACCATCAACAAAAAGACAGGTTACCCCTGACAGAAGATTCTTAAGTACCTGGTCAAAATCACCATATACATCTACCTCCGCATAAGGAATACACTCTCTTGCAAATTCCGTGGCATCCTTCGGCATATCCTCCTTTGTTACCTTCAGAAAAGAGTCCATAATCTTAAGCAGAACCTCATCCTTCGTAAACCCGTCTATAAAATAAAACGTTGCCACTCTGCCTCCGATATAAATATCCCTCTGGATAATATCAAAGCTTTCCTGAACCGGAACGATCTGATTCATGTAAGCAACGCTTTCTTCCCTTAAAGCTGTTATTTTTTTTGTCTCCGGCATATCCATTCCTCCATTTTCCTAAATTCCAAAATCTGCTTAGGAATAGAATGTCCGATTTTGCCAAAAATATGTTGGGGACGGGGTATTTTTCATTTTTCCCCGTCCCCGGTGTTCCCCAGCTTATGTCGTACTCCCGAAGCCCCCGTTTCGCACGTCCGTTACATCATCATCCATGGTAATCCCGTATTCTACAAAGATTCCCTGCATAAATCCCTGCCCTGCATCAATCTCCAGCACCTTTTTCTCATTGCTGTCATTGGTAATCTTTGCAAATATATGACCTTCATTATCTGAATAAAAATAATCGCTGTCTATAATCCCTACCGTATTATTTAGCTGCAGACGATACTTAAATCCAAGTCCGCTCCTGGGATAGCATTTGAGCACCCAGTTTTCCTGCATCTCCACACGAATACCTGTCGGAACCTTTACGGTTGCTCCCGGCCTAAGTACAATTGGGAAAGGCGTAAAAAAATCATATCCCGCCGATCCCTTTGTCGCTCTCTTCGGAAGCTTTATCTCATGATAAATCTCCCGTATCTCTTCTTCCTCAAGAGGCTCAAAAGTATCTAAAAAGGCCTCCTTAAACTGCCTGTAGCTCACCTTATGAAACTGCCCGATTCTTTTAGCCATGCAGCACCAACTCTCCTATTCTTAATGTATTTTTCACATCTATCACAAACTGATTGGAGCTTCCTTTCCAGTGAAGGGAACTGTCCATTTTATCCTTTTCAAACTTCCCGTCTACCACAACATCCAGATAATTTACAATCTCAAGCCCCTTTATCTCCTGCCATACATAACCGGTATAAAGCCAGATCGTTTTACCCGGATATTTCTTTCGTATCTCCTTCGCAAGAGCTGTCACTCCGGCTATATTTGCCTCATGAAGCGGATCTCCGCCGGAAAAAGTAATGCCGCTTACATAATCCTTATCGAGCTCCGTAAAGATCTCCTGCTTTGCCTCCTCGTCAAAAGGAAGTCCCCCTTCAGGAGCCCAGGTAACCGGATTATGGCAGCCCGGACAGGCGTGAGAACAGCCTGCCACCCACAGAACTACCCGAAGTCCGTCGCCGTTCAGCATATCGTCCTTCGTAATATTATGATAACGCATGATTACATACTTTTCCTTTCTGCAATCTCAGCCATCTTCGCCTCATTCAGCCGGGTATCTCCCTTCACCCTGGAATAGGACAGATATCCGTTCATCCTGTCAATCTTTGTCAGATTCTTACTGCCGCATACCGGGCACACATCCATGGAAAGCTCCTCATGCCCGCAGTTATCGCAGTAGGCAAGGGACAGATTTACACCTTCATAATAGCCTCTGTCCATGGCGCGCCTTACTAAAGACTTGATAGCCTCTCTGTTATAATTAATCGGATATTTTACATACTGAATCTTTCCGCCGTTACTTAAATTCCAGAACCGCCCCTCCAGATCCTGCTTCTCGATAGGGGTAATATCCTCCGTCACATGACAATGAAAGCTATTGCTTACATACTCCCTGTCCGACACATTTTCAATAATTCCATATTTCTTTCTGAACTGCTGGACCTGAACGCCGCACAGATTCTCAGCCGGCGTCCCGTAAATGGCATAGAGGCGGCCGTCTTCTTTTTTAAATTCATTAATCTTATCATTAATATGCTGAAGCGTGTCAATAGCAAACTGTCCGTCCTCTGCCAGAGACTTTTTATTATGAAGCTGCTGAAGCTCATTTAACGCGGTAATTCCAAAGGAAGCTGTAGCTGCCTTAAGAAGAGGCTTAATCTTGTCATACAGTCCCAAGTGACCGCCGTAAAAGCCGCCCTCGCAGTAAGCCAGCGGATTGGTGGATGCCTTTAATTCTCCCAGGTAATCATAGGTTCTAAGATGCAGCTGACGGATAAGCTCCAGATAATAATCCAGTACTGTAAAGAAGTCCTTGCTCTCCTGTCTTGCCTTCGCATAGATCATGGGAAGATGAAGGCTGATAGCGCCGATATTAAACCTTCCTACAAACACCGGCTCATCCTTTTCATCCGCCGGCTCCATACCGCCTCTTTCGTACCACGGAGAAAGAAACGCGCGGCATCCCATGGGGCTTATAATCTTTCCATACTTCTTATATATACTTGACACATATCCCTCTCCTGTAAGGCTTAACCAGTCCGGGTACATGGTCTTCGCAGAGCAGTCTATCCCCGCTTCAAACACATCCTCCAAGGGACCTCCCGGCCCGTGAAGCTTCTCATCATATAAAAACACAATCTTTGGGAACAGCACCGGCTTTTTATGGCCCTTCTTTCCCTGACCGTTCTTGCGCACCTCCAGCATCTTAAGGGTCACCAGCTTTCCGTATTCACTTGTCACCGTTCCTGCCGTAACCGTTATAAACGGATAATCTCCCCTGCTTGAGGAAACCGAATTAAACTTATATTCCCAGCCCTGAAAGCCCTGCTCCATCTCCTTTTCAAGGTCTGCCCACGCCACACGCTGCACCGTCTCCTCATCGAGCCCCAGATCACGGTATTTTTTTATTAGCTTTTTATGAGATTTTTCCGCATAGGGCTCCAGAATATCGTCCACGCTTGGCACGGTAAAACCGCCGTACTGCTGGCTTGCCGCACTTAAAACAATATCCCCGATAACGTCAAAGGCTGTATCCAGTGTCTTCGGCTCATTATACCAGAGATTCCCCATCTCAAAACCGCCGCTTAACACTTCCTTTACATCAAAAAGACAGCAGTTCATGGTATCCCTTCTTGCCGACATGTCATGAATGTAAATGTAGCCGTCCCGGATTGCCTGGATCTCCTCCACCGTCAGGAAAAATTTCTTATACAGCTCCTTATTCAGCTCATTAAAAATAAGACTTCTCTTGGTAGATACAAGAGCGCTGTCCGTATTGCTGTTCTCCTTGTCCCCGATATACATGATAGACTGGCTCTTTTTATAAACATCGTCTAACATCTGTACAAAATCCTGCTTATAATTCCGGTAATCCTTGTAGCTCTTGGCAACCGCCGCATTGACTCTCTCAAGAGCGCCTTCCACTACATTGTGCATCTCTGCAATGGGAATTTCCGTAATGCCAAGCTCTTCCACCTTCTCCTCCACAAATTTGCAGATAAATCCTATCTCCTCATCCGTGAACTTAATAAGCGCCCGGTACGCGGACTTATTTACAGCCACAACAACCTTCTGGACGTTGAATTCTTCCTTGGTTCCATCCTTTTTTACTACCTTCACATCTCTTGTCAGCATATAACTCTTTTTCTTCCCTTCATCTATATTTAGTGTGCATGTCACACTCCACCACTACATCATGTGTTTTATAGAGGCTGTCTGAATATAATCTTATCACTATATACGTAACAGCGTCAACGGATCAAGCCTGAAAATATTTCACAAAAATAGAGCCTTACGAGGCTCTATTCATTGTATAATATTATTTTTTCAATTTCCACCTTCTATACGGATTTCGACAAATAATTTCAGATTACACTTATTCCTTCACCACCGGAACAGGCGTATAATCCTTCGCATCCAGATTGTGGATGTATTTCTTTGTTTCTTTCACAATCACGTTGGACAGAAGAAGCACTGCCACCAGGTTTGGAATGGCCATCAGGGCATTTAGAATATCCGCCACTGTCCACACCACATTAAGACTGATGATCGGAGCAATCACGGCAACTGCTATGTAAAGGGCACGGTAAGGCATAAGCCCCTTCCTGCCTGCAAAGTATTCCACGCACCGCTCTCCATAATATGCCCATCCAAGAATGGTAGAGTACGCAAAGGTAACGATTCCAAGGGTCAGCACAATCGGGCCGAATACTGGAATCTGGCCAAACGCCAGAGTAGAAAGAACACCGCCGTCCCCAATCTGATCCGCGTTAATATTCGGATTTTTCATAATCGTTGTCACAAGCACCAGACCCGTCATCAGGCAGACAACCACCGTGTCCCAGAAGGTTCCGGTAGAAGAAACAAGGGCCTGACGGACCGGATTCCTTGTCTGTGCCGCAGCAGCCGCAATAGGCGCCGAGCCCATGCCCGATTCATTTGAAAATAAGCCCCTTGCCACTCCGTACTGGATAGCCAGACGGATACCGGAGCCCACAAGGCCGCCTGCCGCCGCCCCCGGCGTAAACGCTAATCTGCAGATCGTGACAACAGCCGGAAGAATAAAGTCATAGTTAATACAAAGAATAATGATACATCCCAGTACATAGAACAGCGCCATAAAAGGAACCAGCTTCTCGCATACCCTGGCAATGGACTTGATACCTCCGAAAATTACAATTGCCGTCAAAATACCGACTACAGCTCCTACCATCCATTTGGGAATTTCAAAATTTCCCTGGGCAATATTTGCAATTGCATTTACCTGCGTCGCGCAGCCGATTCCAAAAGAAGCAAATGCAGCAAAAAAAGCAAAAATCATGGCAAGCCACTTCATATGAAGCCCCCTCTCAAGGGCATACATGGCTCCGCCCTGCATACGGCCGTCCCTTGTTTTCACCCGGTATTTTACAGCAATCAGGGATTCCGAATATTTCGTCGCAATTCCAAATACACCGGTAAGCCAGCACCAGAGCACAGCGCCCGGTCCTCCAAGGGCAATGGCTGTACCTACCCCCACAATATTTCCGGTACCGATAGTAGCCGCAAGGGCTGTGGCAAGAGCGCCGAACTGGGATACCTCCCCCTCTCCGTCCGTATCCTTCGTCACGGAAAGCTTAATCCCCTTTGTTATCGTATATTTCTGGATAAATCCTGTACGAATCGTCATAAAAAGATGTGTGCCGAACAGCAGAATAATCATCCACCATCCCCATACCCATCCGTCAATTCTATTTATCATATCTGCAATCTGTTCCATAAAAAACTCCCTTCTCTTTTCCTTTTTTTATTATATTACAAATGACATGGGGACATTATAGCTTATTTGAAAGAAAATAGCAAGAATTGTTATAAAACAGCTATATTTTTCTTCTCATATATCCCCATATATTCTTCACAAAAAACACGATTAATCCGCCAAAATCTTTAAAATTCATCAAATCTCTTTATATTTAACGCCTATTTCGTCCCTATATGAGAAGGATAAAGAAATGTATACAAATATATTTTTTATCAATTTTCAGAAAATTTAACCATAAAAAAACAAACAGAATCTTCCGTTTGTTTTTTAATATGATTTATGATTGTAATTTATGCCCGGACATCTATCCTATTTACTGCTTCCGGAATTTTATTCAGCTCTTTGAGATCTACTCCATAATCTGATAAGTTTCTTACCTCTGAGGTGTCGATTTCCACCTCATCCCAGCTCCAGAGCAATCCGTAAGATTTTACGGAATCCTCAAAATCCGTTTCCGTTCTATACCTGTATTCTGCTAGCTCTTTCCCCGTATAGTCCCTGTATCTTTCCTTCAGCTCACCTGTCAGCCCTTCTAGTTTCGCCTTTCCATCTACTTTTCGGAACCATACCCTGCCATTTTTTCGTACTCTGAACACAAATATTTAAGCCGTGTCTCCATATAAGTGATACCATCTGTCACAGCTCCCACCGCCTGATAATATACATTCATTTTCTCTGCGGTTTTTCCTTGCACGTCCTTTCCCGCAACATGGAGATCTAATAATCCTGCCGGATCTGCGGCCTGCATCTTAGTATTTGTGCTCCTTCCTTCACTGTCCCCGGACAACGCCGCTATTTTCTCATTTATCTCTTTTTGCTTTCGTATTCTCTGTAAATCTGCTGTTCTTGCAGAACCAGGCAGAGGCTGCACGGATGAAATCTTGCCGGGACCATTCTTTATCCAGGGCATATTCTGAATATTAATCCGCACGAATCCACACCCCCTTTAAAATATATCTTCTTATATTGAAATATCGGCGTTTATCTGAAAAATCTAAAGAATCTTAAGCGAAATTGTCAGTACATGCTCTTTAATAATCCGCCGAAAGAGAGCCTCCCATTTTTTCGATTAGAGCCTTGGATATAGCTAAGCCTAAGCCTGTCGATTTTCGGGCGCTATTAACTGTATAGGAACGGTCAAACAGCCGTTCAGCCTGTACCTCTGTTAATCCGGAAGCTTGATTTGAAAACAGGAACTCCTTGTTTTCCGTTAAAACTATTTTCAGGTCAAGGCTTTTTCATTTCCCATGTGCCCGCTGCGGTTAATGTGCTTGGAATCTTTCTTTGTCAACTTGAATAGAAATATCATCATCAACAATTAAAATATACTTCATTTTCTTTCTCTCTTGGTATTTTTACCGCAAATAATTAAGGGTACGCCGGCTGCGGCATACCCTTCACATTTCTTCCTGTCATTTTACAATACCACGCTAAAACGGCGTCCCATAAAGGTCATACGGCGTCACCTGATACACATAATAATTGAGCCAGTTCGTATAAAGATTATTGGCATGTGCCCGCCATGTAAGAAGGGGGCCTCTCTCCGGGTCATTCCCTGCATAATAATTTTCCGGCATCTCGATAGAAAGTCCTTTTCCTAAATCCCGCTTATATTCTCCGTCCAGCGTTATCCGATCATATTCGGGATGACCCATAACAAATATCTGCCTTCCATCTTTTGCCATAGCAAGAAACAGACCCGCTTCTTCTGATTCCGCTAAAACCGTCAACCCCTTTTCCCCGCGGATTTTATCCATAGGCACCTCCGTATGCCTCGAATGAGGCGCCAAAAACACATCGTCGAAGCCTCTCACAAGCGGAATCTTCCGGTTCAGCACCTTATGCCGGAACACGCCGAACATCTTATGGGGAAGCTGCACTTTATCAATTCCATAGTGATAGTAAATTCCTGCCTGCGCTCCCCAGCACAAGTGAAGGGTGGATGTCACATTGGTCTTGCTCCACTCCATAATCTCCTTTAATTCTTCCCAGTAATCCACCTCTTCAAAGGGCATCTGCTCCACCGGAGCCCCGGTGATAATGAAACCATCGAACTTTTGCTCCTTAATCTCGCTGAATTTCTGGTAGAATTTATTCAAATGGCTGGTAGGCGTATTTTTGGACTCATGGCTGGATACCGTAATAAAGGATACGTCCACCTGCAGAGGCGTGTTGGACATGGAGCGCAGTATCTGAAGCTCTGTATCCTCCTTAAGCGGCATCAGATTTAAAAGCCCGATTGTAATCGGACGGATATCCTGATGGGCAGCCCGGTGCTCGTCCATGACAAATATATTTTCCTTCTCCAGTATTTCCTTTACCGGAAGGTCATTCTGTACCCGTATCGGCATAATCTACTCCTCTTTTCCCTCTGTATTTTCTGTCTCCACTTCCGGATTAATATAATTCCCCCCGGAATCCACATAGCTTTTCTTATCATAATACCCGGTATCCGTCGGAAGCTTTTTGCGTTTCAGCCGGTTGTCCACAATCATCTCAGCGATATAATAAAGCACCGCAAAAGTAGGAACTCCCATCACCATTCCGGCAAATCCGAAAAGTCCTCCGCCAAGAAGAATGGCTACAATGACCCAGAAAGCCGAAAGACCGGTAGAGTTTCCAAGAATCTTTGGCCCCAGTATATTCCCGTCAAACTGCTGCAAAAGAAGAATGAAAATCACAAAATAAAGTCCCTTCATGGGATCGCTCAGCAAAATGAGAACAGTACTGGGAACTGCACCAATATACGGTCCAAAAAACGGAATCACATTGGTGACTCCCACAATCACACTTACCAGCATCACATAGGGCATATTTAAAAGAGAAAGACCAAAAAAACACAGTATGCCGATAATTGCGGAGTCAATAATCTTTCCAATAATAAAACCGCCGAAAATCTCGTTGCTCTTTGTCGTAAGATGGAGGATCATATTGGCATGATCCACATTAAATATAGCGTAGATACCTTTTTTACTCTGACGCACAAACAGCTCCTTGCTGAATAATATGTATATGGACACAATAACTCCGATTAAAATATTAAATATCTCGTTCAGAACATTTATTACGCCCTCTGTCAAATTCGACATCAGCTCATTTGTCTTATCCAGAAGGTCCGTCCGCATCCAGTTCATAAACATATCCGTACCTTCCTCAAGGGCCGTCTTGATAAACGTTCCCGTCGTAGAATCATCAAGCCTCGCTTCATTGAGCCTGTCCAGTGCATTTCCAATCTGTCTCGGAAGCGTAAATACAAGATTTTTAATGCTCACGTACAGCTCGGGAATCAGAAGATTGAATAACGCCGCCACTAAAAGGATCAGCAAAATCAATGCCGCAAAAATGCCCACGGCCCGGGACATCTTCCGTGCCCTGTCCACCTGCGTCATCCGTTTCTCCAAAATCGGAACAAGCACCATATCTACCTTATTCACAATAGGATTCAAAAGATACGCAATGACAAAACCATACACCACCGGCTTTAAGACTACAAATACACGTGAGACTCCCGCTGAGATATCTGTCATTCTAAGCAGAGCAAAGTAAAACAAAATACTGGCGGCAACAACTAGAAAATATGTCATTCCGCGGCTGAACTGCTGCCTGATTTTTGAGGGCCCTTTCTTTCCCAAAATCGGTCTTTCCTCGTAATATGCCTGTTCCTGCTTCTTTCCTGCTTTTTCTGATTCTTCTTTTCTATCCTTATTTTCCATCAAAAAATTTCGACCTTTCCTGAACATATAGTCTATTATAACCGTTCCACAAATTCCAGTCAACCAAAAAGGGAAAGCTCTCTTGGCTTTCCCCGTAAAAGGTAAAACATAATTTTACGCGCATCCGCATTTAAAAGTTGCGCACTCTGTCTGCTCACACTGGCATGCATTTCCGCCTTCCACGCTGATTTTTCCTGCGTGGCAGTGGCATTCATCATTGTATACACAATCTGTAGCCTTACAGTCGATTTTGCTTGTGGCAGTCGCTTCCTTCATATCATTGCTGTAGGAATTGCCGTCCTTCTTTTCCTGAAAGCTGTCGCAGCAGGTGTCCGCAGCATACTTTGCAGAGCTTCCCCCCACCTCGATTTTATCCAGATCGCAGTAATAGTCTTTATTGTGCAGACACGTCTGTACAGTACATCTTAACTCTGGCATAATCTGACCTCCTTTATTAAAATAATATCAAGGTTATTATGCCCGGATTTTCCTTTTTTAGTTATGAAAAACTAATCTTCTTTTGTCGTTTCACGTATTTCCTTTGCTTCAATTTCTTTTTTCAAATCACAAATAAAGTCGTCAAGACCTTTTTGTCCCTCATCGCCTGCAAAGCGGCTTCTTACAGATACAACGCCGGCTTCCTCCTCCTTGGCGCCGACAACAAGCATATATGGAATCTTATTCATCTGTGCTTCTCGGATCTTATAACCGATTTTTTCCGCCCTTGTATCAATTTCCGCACGGATTCCCGCCTTGTCAAGCGCCTCCCGTACCTTCTTGCCATACTCCATATATTTATCAGAGATGGGAAGCACCTTCACCTGCACCGGTGAAAGCCATGTAGGAAATGCTCCTGCAAAATGCTCAATCAATATGCCGATAAAACGCTCAATAGAGCCAAACGCAACCCGGTGAATCATGATAGGACGATGCTTTTCCCCGTCGGCTCCCGTATATTCCAGATCAAATCTCTGAGGCATCTGCATATCCAGCTGGATAGTCCCGCACTGCCATGTTCTTCCAATGGAATCCTCCAGATGGAAATCAATCTTTGGTCCGTAAAAGGCGCCGTCCCCTTCATTTACCACATAGTCCATGCCCAGATCCTCAAGAGCTCCGCGAAGGCCGTCGGTAGCCATTTGCCAGTCCTCATCACTTCCCATACTGTCCTCAGGTCTCGTGGAAAGTTCCACATGATATTTAAATCCAAATAAGCTGTATACCTCGTCAATCAGTCCTACGACCCCTTTAATCTCCCCGCGTATCTGCTCTGGTGTCATGAAGATATGAGCGTCGTCCTGTGAAAAGCAGCGCACACGCATCAGACCGTGAAGCTGCCCCGATTTCTCATGTCTGTGTACAAGCCCTATTTCCCCTGCGCGTAAGGGAAGATCCTTATAAGAACGGGGCTCCGATTTGTAAACCAGCATTCCCCCTGGACAGTTCATGGGCTTTACGGCAAAATCCTCATCATCAATAACCGTTGTATACATATTATCTTTATAGTGATCCCAATGACCGGAGTTTTCCCAAAGATGCCTGCTTAAGATAATCGGTGTGGAAATCTCTACGTAGCCCATTTTCTTATGAAGCTCTCTCCAGTAATCAAGAAGCGTATTCTTAAGTACCATGCCCTTTGGAAGGAAGAACGGGAAGCCCGGCCCTTCCTCGCACATCATGAAAAGTCCTAGCTCTCTGCCTAATTTTCTGTGATCGCGCTTTTTTGCCTCCTCCATCATGTGAAGGTACTCCTCAAGCTCCGCCTTTTTGGGATAGGACACGCCATAGATTCTGGTGAGCATCTTATTTTTTTCACTTCCCCGCCAATAAGCCCCTGCAAGGCTCGTAAGTTTAAATGCCTTCACTGGTTTTGTTGTCATCAGATGAGGGCCTGCGCAAAGGTCCGTAAACTCTCCCTGGCTGTAGAAGCTGATTTCCTCTCCCTCCGGCAGATCCTCAATCAGCTCTACCTTATAAATCTCGCCTTTTTCCTTAAAATAAGCGATTGCATCCTCTCTTGTTTTGGTAAATCTCTCAATAGGGAGATTTTCCTTCACAATCTTCTTCATCTCCGCCTCGATTTTTTCCAGATCCTCAGCAGCAAACGGCGTCTCCCTGTCCAAATCATAGTAAAATCCATGCTCAATAGACGGTCCGATTGCAAGCTTTGTCTCCGGGTAAAGCCGCTTTACCGCCTGCGCCAGAATATGGGAGGTCGTATGGAAAAATGCTCCTTTTCCATCCTCGCTGTTAAAAGTCAGAATTTCAAGCTCGCTGTCCTTATCAACCACTGTCCGAAGATCTACAAGCTCTCCGTTTATCTTAGCGGCAGTGGCTGCTCTTGCAAGCCCCTCGCTTAAATCTCTGGCAATGTCAATCACCGCCGTTTTGCTTTCATACTCCTTTATGGAGCCGTCCTTTAGTTTGATTTTCATCATTTTTCCCTCTTTCTTTCTTACTTTTTCTTTTTATGATCCTCTAAACCTTTATTAAACATATCATGGAATTCAATGCACGCCTGCTTTAGGGAGAGCGGTCTTCCCTCCCGGTTTATAAAACAGTGCTTGGAGGTTCCCCGGCAGTGCACCATCTCCGTCCTGTCACTGAAAATCTCATAGCCTACCGTCAGCTTAATCCCATTGTACTCTTTGATATAAGCTTCTATTGTCACCGTTTCCCCAAAATGTACCATCCGCAGATAGTCTGCTTCCACAGAAAGAACCGGACTTAAAATTCCCTTCTCTTCCATCTGCTCATAGCCGAGCCCCATCTGCTCCATGAAATCGGTTCTTGCCTCCTCAAACCAGCGGATGTAATTGGAATGATGTACAATCCCCATCTGGTCTGTCTCATAATACTGTACCTTATGTGTATATTTCTTAAATTCACTCATTTATTCTCACCTCATTTAATCCTGTCCTATCTGTTATCCTGCTCAAAAACGCTCTCTCTCAAAATCAGGATGCTCTCCTGACCACCCGGCAGACGGCATGGAGCTTATCCTATACATATCCTCCCTGCTGATCTCAAACCCGGACACCTCCAGATTTTCCTTCATTCTCTCCGGCGAGGACGCCTTCGGAAGTGGAAGCACGTGCCGTTTAAGTGCGTAGCGGATACAAAGCTGCGCCGGGGAAACCTTATATTTCTTTGAAAGCTCTACAAGAAGGGGATGCTCCAGAACCCGTTTTCTTCCAAGAGGGCTCCACGCCTGCACAAGAATGTCTCTCTCTTTACAGTAATTCAATGTAAATTCCTGCGTGTACCCCGGATGAAACTCAATCTGGTTAACTGCCGGACAAACCCCGCCGGCATTAAAAAGTACCTCCAAATGATGCGGCAGAAAATTGCTGACTCCTACCGCCCTTACTCTTCCTTCTCTATACAGCTCTTCCGCCGCCTTCCACGTCTCCGTAAGAATCGCTTTCCATTCCTCTGTTTCAAGATCTGGGCGGGGCCAGTGAATTAGATATAAGTCAAGATAATCTGTCCCAAGCCTCCGAAGAGATTCTTCAAAGGACCTTTTTGTACCCTCTGCACCCATATCAGACTTCCATACCTTAGAGGCAAGAAACAGTTCTTCCCTTTTAATACCAGACTCCTGAACAGCTTTTCCAATCTCTTCTTCATTATTATAGAATGCTGCTGTATCAAAGTAGCGATATCCTGCCTCAAGCGCTGCCTTAATCACCTCCGCGCCTTTTCCTTCCGTTGCCTTATAGGTTCCGAAACCAATACATGGAATTTTTATTCCGTTATTCAGTTCAAAACAGTCATACATGAATCTCATTGCTGCCTCCTTATTCCTTTCATCTTTTCATAACATTTAGCAGTTAAGTGCCGGCCGCATATAAAAATCCCTTACAGCACATTATGCTGCAAGGGACGAGTTATCAGCTACTCGCGGTTCCACCCCGCTTGAACCGGCCAAAGCCAGAACCACTTATTTATGATGATAACGGAATCACCGGACTGCTTTACAGCCGCTCAGAGGTAGTCTTCAGTAGGTTCCGGGATAAGAAGCTTTCAGCCTCTGACTTCTCTCTCTTTCATCACATTCCCAACTTACTCGTCTCGTCAACACGTTTGCAATATGTTACTATTATATCATTCCCTGCCTCTTTGTCAACATGGGGACGTAGTATTTTTAAAAATACTACGTCCCAGATTAAAAAAACCCTGTCCCCATCAGCATCATTTTCACAAGCGCAAAAAATTCACGCACCATATAATTAATGAAAAACACCGGCGGACATCCTGCCGGCACTGCCTCGAGATTCTGATAGCCTATCCTTCTTGCATAACAGCATGCCCGGTACATATGAAAATTATTTGTTACAATTCCCACCGGAATATCCAAATCATGAATATACTCCGCAGAAAATTTAAGATTTTCTGCGGTTGTAGTGGAGCAGCCCTCCATAAAAATCCTCTTTTCTTCAATACCCTTCCCCAGAAGATACTGCCGCATAGCAGACGCTTCCGTAATCTCTTCTCCCTCTCCCTGTCCTCCAGATACAATAACCACTGTCTCAGGATTGTCCGCAAGGTACAATCTCGCCCTCTCAATCCGCCTGTAAAGAGAACTGCTAAGTCTCTTTCCCCGGACCTGGGCGCCAAGAACAATGAGATATGGAAGATTTTTCTTATGACTTGGAACCATTCCAAAGAGAATTCTGCATTCTGTCAAAAGAAAAATAAGACTAAAAATAAGCAGCGGATAAACCGCTCTCTCCGGCTTAAGTTTCCCAAGCAGAAGAAAACAGATACCCGCTAAAATCCAGAATCTGGAGAATGTTGAATTCCATTTTTTCGTCACCCCAAAAATAAGGGCATAATATAAAAAACAGAAAATTCCTAAAACAAATATTATTTTCCACAACATTTCTTATACTTCTTGCCAGAACCGCATGGACACGGGTCATTACGGCCAATCTTCTTCTCCCTGCGGATTGTCCCTGATTCCTTTTGCTCCTTATAAAACTTCTTAAGCTCTTCCTCGGAATAAATCTCTTTCCACTGCGGAAGCTCATACAGCCAGTCTGCCTTTGCTGCCACCATATTTTTATACAGCTTCTCCTTATCAAAAGCAAGGCTTACAACGGTATTTTCCTCCATCGTCTCAATTGGATTTTCTTCCTTTAAGCTTTCGTTGATTCCATCCAGAAATCCCACCATAGTGAGAAGCTCCTGTCCGTATTTCTCCGCAAGCTCACTCACTGTTCCTTTTACTTCCTCGTCCGGATTTGTAAGAAGCTGCTCATAAATCTCCTTCTCAATCTGAAAATAACTCCCCCAAAATCTCTGAAGCTGCCCTCTGTCAGCATTCTCGTCATAAGCAATATCTCTCCATTGCTCTAATAATGTACGGCTCATATTCTAATACTCCTTTGTATCCTTTTTTTATTCTGGCGCCGGAAGCACCATGTACGCTATATTATAAAACACTTTTACTTATTTTCAAAGTATTATTTTCACGAATATTTTCTTTGAGTATTTTCTTTCATTACACGGCAAGGATTTCCAAATGCTATCTTATTATCTGGAATACTTTTTGTAACAATACTTCCTGCTCCGATCACAACATTATTACCAATTGTTAACCCAGGCATAATAATAGCCCCGCCTCCTATCCAGACGTTATCCCCGATTGTTACCGGAGCAGTCTGGGTTTTGCAAAATTCAAAAGTACCATCTTGCTTGGGATTTCCAAACCGCTCAATCGCGTTGGTGGGATGAAAGGCGGTATAGATTTGAACATTCGGAGCAATTAAAGCATTATTCCCTATAATTATTTTGTTATCATCTAAAAAAGTGCAATTCATATTCACTTCACAATTATTTCCAAAATAAATATTATTTCCATAATCAACATAAAAAGGCGCAGTAATCCATAAATTCTTTCCTCTTCCACCTAATAGCTTTTTTAGAATACGCTCTTTTTCTTCTGTATCGGCGGAATTAGTTTGGTTATAATCCCTTATTAAATCCTTGGCTTTGTGCCATTGTGACAATAATTCCGTATCTCCACAATCATAAAGATATCCCGCTAACATTTTTTCTCTTTCAGTCATAATTCCTCCTCAAATCTCGGATTTACCGCAATATTTATTATATTTCATTTATTTAATACTTGTAATCTTTTGGAATAATTCCTTTGCTTTTCCAATTCCCTCAAGATATAATATTCTTATTATGTATTTACTATTATTTTACGAAAGGCGGTTTTTCTATGAAACTCAAACGTATCCTTGCCCTGGCCGGCGCCCTCCTTCTGCTTGCTATGTATGCCTGCACTCTGATTTTTGCCTTCATAGACAGCCCTGCATTCCATGATCTTTTAAAAGCATCTGTCGTCTGCACCGTCATCATCCCCATACTCCTCTATGGCTACGCACTGGTATACCGTATCACCAGGCCCCCGTCCGACACAGATACAAAACAATAACTGTTATGAAAAACAGACAGATTCTAACAATTTACAAGAATCTGTCTGTCATATTTCCTAAACGTACAATTCCGCCAGCATCCACACCTGATTTCCAGGCGCCTGCTTTCTTCTGCTCTTCCCCTGCTCCTTTTCTTTTATCTTCTTTCTCTTCGCAAGGTACTCCTCCATCGAAATAACTTCAGGATAACCCAGTCTCTCTTTCTTCTGCATAAAAACCTCCATTCTGCCGCCCCAGATATTCCCAAGGGGCCCTGTTCCCGCCTTACTATTATATTATCACTCAAACAAATATATGACTGCAATTTTTATCTGTTCTCAACCGACAGCTTTATTGTAAGGCCTAAATGTGTACGCAATATGGAAGATTTCTAAAATTTAAATAAGAATTTTCTTAACCGTAATTAAGAACTTTCTACCGGTAAATAATATCTTCCCTGCCCGGTCCATTAGAAACCATTGTAATTGGGAAGCCAACCTCCCTTTCAATAAATTCAATATATTTCCGGCAGTTTTCCGGCAGCTCCTCATAGGTCTTGATTCCGCGGATGTCACATTTCCATCCCGGCAGCCTCTCAAGGACCGGCTTTGCCTTTTCAAGCAGATGCGTAGTCGGGAATTCCTTCGTGACCCTTCCGTCAATCTCGTAGCCTACGCACACCGGTATCTCGTCCAGATAGCCAAGAACATCCAGCACCGTAAACGCTACATCCGTTGTTCCCTGAAGTCTCAATCCATATTTTGACGCCACACAGTCAAACCACCCCATACGCCTCGGACGTCCGGTAGTAGCTCCAAATTCTCCTCCGTCTCCTCCCCGCTTCCTTAACTCGTCTGCCTCTTCGCCAAATATCTCGCTTACAAATGCTCCAGCGCCGACTGCGCTTGAATACGCCTTACAAACTGTAATTACCTTCTGAATCTCATACGGCGGAATTCCTGCTCCAATCGCGCCGTATCCGGCAAGCGTAGACGAAGATGTAACCATCGGGTAAATTCCATGGTCAGGATCTTTTAAGGTTCCAAGCTGCCCCTCTAACAAAATATTCCTTCCTTCTTTTACAGCATTATAAAGATATAAAGACGTATCGCACACAAATGGTTCTATCATCGTCTTATATTCCATTAACTCTTTATAAAGATCCTCCGGCTGAATCAGCGGCTTATGATAAAGATGTTCAAGCATAACATTTTTTTGCTCTGCAACCCTTTTTACCTTTTCGCCAAGCAACTCCTCGTCAAAAAGCTCGCTTACCTGAAAGCCGATTTTTGCAAATTTATCTGAATAGAACGGCGCAATTCCAGATTTGGTAGAGCCAAAGGATTTTCCACCCAGCCGTTCCTCCTCATATGCGTCAAAATTCTTGTGATAGGACATCACCATCTGCGCCCGGTCAGACACAAGAATCTTCGGCTTTGGAACGCCTCTGTCCACAATAGACTGTACTTCCTTAAACAGCACCGGAACATCCAGCGCCACGCCATTTCCTATAATACTGGTTGTATGATCGTAGAATACACCTGACGGCAGTGTATGAAGGGCAAATTTCCCGTAATTATTGATGATTGTATGCCCTGCATTGGCTCCTCCCTGAAAACGAACGATAATATCAGCCTCTCCTGCAAGCATGTCTGTAATCTTGCCTTTGCCTTCATCTCCCCAGTTTGCACCTACTACTGCTCTAACCATAATCCATTCCTCCTGTTGTGCGGACAGACCGCAGCTCTTCTTTAATAAAACAAAATCACCGTAAGCATTATACTATATTTTGGCAAAGATGTACAATGCTTTTCCCGATATTTTTACATAAGAGGTGCAATGAGCCTTAAAATTTTCCCGGACACCTTCGTAAGAAGCGTCTGGCCTTTTGCCTCCACAAGAGAAATTTTGTGGCATTTGGTAAGAGTCCTCTGGAAATCTTTCTCTATCTTATCTACCTCACGGTTGTTATAAATAAATGCTCCGCACTCAAAATGCAGATAAAGACTCCTGTAGTCCAGATTAATCGTCCCCACTGTTGCCGTATCATCATCCGATACAAACACTTTCGCATGGACAAAGCCCGGCGTATACTCAAAAATCTGCACACCGCTCTCAATCAGCTCTTTATAATAAGTCTTTGCTACAACAAACGCATACCATTTATCTGGAATATGAGGCATAATAATAATGACCTCGATACCGCATTTCGCCACTCGCTTAAGAGTGGTCATCATCTCATTGTCAAGAATCAGATAGGGCGTCATAATATGTACATATTTTTTCGCATGATTCAAAATGTGGAAATATACCTCCTCCCCAACATTTTCATTGTCAAAAGGACTGTCTGCATAGGGAATTACATATCCCAGCTCCCGTTTTAAGGTACGGGCCCTTGGCGTCAGATATCTCCGATAGTTTTCCTCTCCCCGCTCCTCCACATTCCACATCTGAAGAAACATCATAGTAAGGCTTTGCACTGCATCCCCCTTTAACATAACCGCCGTATCCTTCCAATGTCCGAAACGCTCCTTCTTATTAATATATTCATCCCCAATATTCACACCGCCGGTAAACCCCACCTTTCCGTCTATCACACAGATTTTCCGGTGATCCCGGTTATTCTGCACGGTAGATAAAAAGGGCTTCATTGGATTGGACATCTTACAGTTAATACCAAACTTCCTAAGCCTTTCCGGATAATTATATGGGAGCATGGATATGGCACACATACCGTCATACATAAACCGAACCTCCACCCCGTCTGCTGCCTTCCTTTTAAGAATATTTAAAATTGTGTCCCACATAAGCCCGTATTCTACAATGAAATATTCCATAAAAATAAATTTCGTCGCATTGCGGAGCTCCAAAACCATAGCACGAAACTTATCCTCCCCCAAAGGGAAATACTTAACCTGCGTGTTCCGGTAAACCGGATACCCCACCCGCTGGGAAAGATAATGGGCAAGGTTTGCATTGGCAGACTTACTGGCCCACAAAGCATCTACTGTGTTCTTGTCCTGCCGCATATACTCCGCTTGCTTAAGCCTGAGTTCTGAAAGCCTCTCCCGCAGAAAGCTGTTTTTTAACTGCATTTTAACAAAAATATAAAACGGAGTTCCCATAAACGGCAGCGCTACCACAAACAACATCCACGTCATCTTAAACGCTGGATTTTCCTCTTCATTAATAATGTAAACAATAACTACAACCTCCAGTATCACAAGCACTCCGTAAAAATATTTCAGATATACTCCCAGATAATACGGAAAGCGAAAAAACCAGATAAGCTGCACAAGAATCAGCAGCAGAATAATACCAGTACGGCTGAATACAATACGGAACAGTCCTTTTTTCGCTGTTCCCGGCGCCTCATTTTTCTTCATGTCATCTTCCCCCTTGCTGTCATTATGCTACAATTATAGTTTAGCACAAATTTCCCTCTGGCTCAATAAACTTCTGCCGCCCAAAGTTTTCATAACTTTTTCCCGTGTTCCCCTTTCCATTTCCCAAAAAAAGTATTACAATACAAATATTAGGAAAAAACAGCCATTCGAAAGGAGAAACTATTATGACAAAATTATTTAAGAAAATATTAGGTGCAGCCGCAGTCGGCACAGCTGCAGCAGGTGCCCTTTATTATTGGAAAAAGAACAGAATTGACACCGATGAATTTGAGGATGATTTTGAAGATGAAGACTTCGATCTCGATGATGACTTAAAACCAGTTACAGACCGTGAATACGTATCCTTAAACTCCGCTCCCAAAAATGAAGAAAGCGGGGATGCAGAAAAAAAAGAAGAGGATGCCCCGGCAGAAGATATAAAGGAAGAGGGCGCTGCTGAAGATACAAAAGAAGATGCAGATAAGGAAGCTGACAAAGCACAATAATGAAAAAGCAGGCGACAGTCCCGGCAGGAAGAACCTTTTCTGCCGGGACCTCATTTTCTTCTAATTCTTTACCCCGCCAGCCTGTAGATCGCCTCCAGATAAATCCTCATCCACATATTAAGCCTGTCGAGCTCCAGATATTCATTCTTCTGATGCATCAGATCCGGCTGTCCCGGCAGAATCGCACCAAAGGCTACACAGTTTTCAAGGGCTCTTGCATAAGAGCAGGCGCCGTCCACCTGCGGCATGGCATCCTTATCCTTTGTAACATCCTTATAGACATCCATCAGCGTCTTTACAAGGAAACTATCCTTTGGTACATAAATGGACTCGGTAATCTGAGGATTTTCAAAACGGAACCGCGTCCCTTCAAGTCCTTTTTTCACACGTTCCCCTGCCTCTTCGCATTGATAGGTAACCGGCACGCGGCTGTCAATGGAAAGAATAAACTTTCCCTCCGAAACCTCCGCCTTTCCCACGTTAAAGCTTAACCGGCCTGAAACCTCATCTTCAAGCGCCGCACCAAGCTTTTCTCCATACAGATTCCGTCCGATTTTTTCCATGTAAAACTCTGCAATGTCTCCCAGTTCATTCCCCGGCTTCAAATCATAAACAGCCTTCATGATACCTGTAACCGCATTGGTTCCTTTTGCCGGATCCGCCGCATGGGCGGCAAAGCCAAATGCTTCCAGCTTAAGCTTTCCGTTTTCTATACCGGTTTCATAACGGCATCCGGTATACTCTGTCCATCCGGGTACTTCTGCTTCTGCACGGGCCGAAAGCTCCTTAGGAAGAAGGACATACGCATACTCCGCTACAGAATTATAGGCATTTCCTCCTGCCAGGGCAATCTCCCCCTTAATATCCGTCACAAGCTGGTACTGAAACACACCCTTTTCTGCATGCTTTAATGGAAATTCTGCGTCCGGGGTAAAGGATATCTGGGGCGGCACTATCTTCTTTGTATGGAAATAATAATCCATACATTTCCAGTCAGTTTCCTCATTGGCCCCCACAATCAACCGCACCTTTTTCTTAAGAGGCACTCCCATATCCTTTAAAATCTTAAGAGCATGCAGACAGACAGCCATAGGCCCCTTGTTATCAAGAACTCCTCTTCCGTAAAGCTTTCCGTCAATCACCTCCGGACAAAACGGGTCGCAGATCCAGCCATCCCCGCACGGCACCACATCCACATGTCCTAAAATCCCCAGAACTTCCTCTCCTTCCCCAAAATCTGCGTGTCCTGCATAATTGTCAAAATTCTCGGTCTGAAAACCCATTTCCTCCGCCATGGAAAGGAAGCAGTTAAGCGCCTCCGCGGGACCCTTTCCGAAGGGCATCCCCTCCTCTGGTTCTGCCTCTACACTGTTAATTGACACAAGCCTTTTAATATCCTCTATGAGGCTCTCTTGGTCTTCTCTGATTTTCTGTTCAAAATTCATCGCTGCACCTTCTTTATACAAATAATTGAATTATCAGCATAACTGCACTGAATCCTGCCGTAATCCCCATCAGCGGCATAATAAATTTCAGCCATTTATCATAGGTAACCTCTACCATGGCCAGAGACGCAAGCACAAGCCCCGTAGGAGTAATAAAGGAAATCAGTCCCAGGCCGTAAGCATATGCAGAAACAATTGCCGCCCTTGACACTCCTACTGTGTCTGCAAGAGGCGCCATAATCGGGACAGACAAAACTGCAAGCCCTGACGATGAGGAAATAAAGAATCCTAGCACAATAAATACAAGCATCATGAGGATAATAAATACAATTGGATTCATTCCGCTGATAGCGCCTGAGAAAAATTCAAGAATCGTGTCAGACACCATACCGTTTTCCAGAATAATATTAATTCCCCGGGCAACGCCTACAACAAGGGCAACACTCATGAGATCCGCCGCCCCGCCGATAAACTGATCCATAAAATTTTTCTCCCCGATTCCTGATGTAAACGCCAGAAGAATCGCACATGCAAGGAAGAGCCCTGTCATATTATCAAACCACCAGCCCTGGGAGACAAGTCCCCATACAAGCACTGCAAAAGATACTCCGAACACTGCCAAGGACAGCTTCATCTTTCCGGTAAACTCGGGCACTTCTCCCTGATGGCCGAATTTCTTCATATGATACTCATACTGATCATAGCAGATAGATTTTGCCGGATCCGCCTTTACTTTTTTCGCATAGCGGAGAATATAAATCAACGTGATAATTACTCCTAAAGCCAGAGCCGCAAAACGGATTCCCATACCCTCTGCAAGGCTGATTCCCGCTGCATTAGAAGCATTTCCTACTGAAAACGGATTGATGGTCGGGAACATCGTTCCAATGGAGGATCCCATGTAGATAGCCGCAATACATACCATAACGTCATAGCCCGCTGCAAGAAATACAGGGACAAGAATAGGGTACAGCGCAATGGTTTCCTCTGCAAGCCCAAAGGTTGTTCCTCCTGCTGCAATAATAATTGTAATCAGAATAATTAAAATATATTCTTTCCCCTTTGTCACCTTAGAAAGAACCGCAATGGCAGCATTAAAAGCTCCCATATAATTCAGGACACCGATACAGCCGCCTAAGACGAATACAAAAAGGATAATATCAATGGTATCGTAAACACCGCTGATTGGAGCCAGCAGAATCTCAAAAATCCCCTGAGGCGCCTGCTCTACCTTCTCATAGGTTCCCGGAACTGCGATTGGCTTGCTGATGCTTCCATCTAGAAATTTGTCCAGATTACCGGTTACTCCAAGCTCATCCAATGAGTCCTGTGTAGGTTCCATTTCCGTAATCTCTCCGTCCGGCGTTGTAATCTCGAACATATCGCTCTGTGCATTATAGGTTAGCTTCGAATAAAGTCCCGCCGGTACAATTGCTGTCAGTATTGCGGCAAAAATCAACACAATAAACAGTACAGTAAGGGCTGTAGGAAACGACAATTTTTTCTTCTTATTTTCTTCCATCTCTCTATTCCTTTCTACGCATCTGCAAATATTTTAACCAGCTCTACAACCACTCTTACCGCCGCTTCCATGCCTTCCACTGTGGCATGCTCCAAGGGCCCGTGGTAGCCGTGCCCGCCTGTTCCCAGATTCGGGCAGGGCAGTCCTCTGAAGGAAAGCTTACAGCCGTCCGTGCCTCCCCGGATAGGAGAAATATCCTCGGGCACTCCCGCATTTTTACATGCCTTCCGTGCGTTCTCAATCAGATACATGTGTTCCTTTACTATACCTTCCATATTCCGGTACTCATCCTTTAAGGTCAGCGTTACTGTTCCCTCTCCCCAGATTTCATTCAAGGACTTTTCAATATGGCGCAGAGTGCTTCTTCTTGCCTCAAAGCTTCCTGCCTCATGGTCACGGATAATATACTCCGATACAGCATGCCCCTCGTCTCCGTGAATACTAAGCAGATGGTAAAATCCTTCATAGCCTTCCGTGTACCTGGGAATCTCATACCTTGGAAGCATATGATTAATATCCGCCGCGATCAGGACCGCGTTTATCATCACATCCTTTGCCGACCCGGGATGTACATTCTTTCCCTGAATCTCAAATTTTGCTTCACAGGCGTTAAAATTCTGATACTGAATTTCGCCTTCTCCGTCCCCGTCCAGCGTATATGCCACATCCGCATCGAATTTTTCCAGATTAAAATGAGCCGCGCCGCTTCCGCATTCTTCATCCGGCGTAAAGGCAACGCTAATCTGCCCATGAGGAATTTCCTCCTCCTTAAGAACCTCAATCATCTGCATGATTTCCGCAATTCCCGCCTTATCGTCTACACCAAGAATGGTATTTCCGTCGGACGTAATCAGTGTCCGCCCCTTACACTCCTTTAAATGAGGAAAATCCTTTGTGCTAAGTACACGGCCGCTTGTTCCAAGAGCCATGTCTTTCCCGTTGTAATCCGGCGTACATATGGGTTTGATTTCTCCCTGGCAGAATTCTGAAACCGTATCCATATGAGCGATAAATCCAATTTTCTTTTTGTCTTCGTACCCCTCTGTGGCTGGAATGATCCCGTAGACAAAACACTTTTCATCAAGCTCTGCGCTGCTTACGCCAAGCTCCTTTAGCTCTTCCACAAGCATTCTTGCCAATATAAACTGGCAGTTTGTAGTAGGAACCGTCTCCTTCTCCTCGTCACAGGGAGTTTTTACTGCTATATACTTTAACAGTCTTTCCTCTACCTTCACTTTTATCCCTCCTGTTTTCTATAAAATACTATACATATTTTATTGCTGAATTTCTTTCCAGGCAAATACCCCTTGTTTTCTTGACACGAAAACTTATACCATGATATTATAAATAAAATAAAATAAATATATACATTTATACCATTTCGAAATATTTTTATTTTTTTGTGCAATATTAATAAAAAAGTTGATTGTTAGGAAAGAATATTGTTATGAATATCGATAAAATCATTGGAAACAATCTGAAAAAATACAGAAATGCATACAATATGACCCTAAAAGAACTGTCTGAACGACTACATAAAAGTATATCCACCATTTCCAAATACGAAAAAGGCTGCATTTCTCTTGACATGCCTACCTTTCTGGAACTGGCACATATTTTTGACGTATCGCCTTCCCTGCTTCTTGGCAGTGCGGCCGATATCTCGAAAGAGGAGGCATCCTACTCCCCCTCCTCCGAAACATTGTACATGTATACCTACGACAGCCAGAAAAGGCTTATTATCCAGAGCGTCATCGAACGCTATCCGGCCATAAATCAGAGCAACGTATACCGGGCACAGCTTTTTAATGGGGTAAAGGACGCGGACAAGCCCGGAGAATGCGGAGGATTATATACCGGTCAATATATCTCTGAAGGCTTTATCGGAACCTATCTGCTTTGCAACCAGATAACGAAGCTGGAGCAGGTAATGATTTCCTGTGTAAATAACCTAGTAAATCCAAGCCAGCAGCTTGGCCTTGTATCCGGTCTTTCTAATTATACCATGCTGCCAGTCACCTTTAAAACGGTAATTTCCAACACAAGAATTACAGATAAAGAAGCCCTGATGGACTTACTGTTATTTTCAAAGGAAGATTTTAAGCTGATGAAAAAAACACATTCCCTTACGGTGCAGAATTCCAGATAGGCTTCTAATTTCTCCAGCACTCAGCCAGTATTTTTACTGCCTCCCGAATCTGCGTCTCTGACAAATTAGCATAGCCAAGAAGAATGGTTGCCGTTTCCTCTTTCTTCTCCTTAATACGGTAAGCCGACATCCCATACACACGGATACCGTTTTTTTCTGCTCTCCTTATCAGCTCTTCCTCTGTTATGCCGTTTCTAAAGGTGAGAAGCAGATGTACTCCTGCATGTTCGCCGGATATGGCGCACATTTTCATAAGGGGCTTTAATTCTTCTATGAGCACATCATGGCGGCTTTTATACATGGCGCGGGTTTTATTCAAATGCCGCTCATAATATCCCTCTTCAATAAAGCGCTGGACAATAAGCTGGTCAACCTTCGAAACCGTTGACTGGATAAAGGAACTTCCCTCTCTATACTGCCCTAAAAGAGTCCGGGGCAGGACCATATAGCTTAGACGGATTGCCGGGGCAATAGATTTGGAAAAGGTTCCCAGATAAATGACCCTTTCATTTTTATCATAGCCCTTCAGGGCTGGAATAGGCTTCCCCTTATAACGGAATTCACTGTCATAGTCATCCTCAATAATATAATGTCCTTCATCCTCCTGCGCCCATTTTAAAAGCTCCATTCTGCGCTTCATTGGCATAACGATTCCAGTGGGATACTGGTGAGACGGAGTCACATAGGCAATATCCGCTCCCGTTTCCCGCAGTTCTGACACCTTCATTCCGTTTTTATCAAGACTTACCGGAACCGTTTCGTAGGAAAGCCCTGCAAGTACCCGGTACGCCTGTTTATAAGACGGATCCTCAAGAGCAATCCGGTGAGCCGTGCCCAGGATCATAGACAAAAGCATAAGAATGTAGTCGCTTCCAGCCCCGATAACTACCTGCTCCGGCTGACAATCCACTCCTCTTGCCTGATAGAGATAGCTGCATATGGCATTACGAAATCCATATTCTCCCTGTGGTTCCCCGGAGCGGAACAGCTCCGTCCTGTCATCCATCAGTATTTCCTTTGACAGCTTCCGCCATACATGATAGGGAAAGCTCTTAAGGTCAACACCATTGGGCGTAAAATCATATCGGTAAATTTTCTCCTGCTTCTTTTTTTCAGGCTCTTTTACTTTCTCCCGGCTGATATGGTAAAGCCCTTCAATCTGTGCCACGAAAAAGCCCTTGTAAGGCTCCGCCTCCACGTACCCCTCTGACAAAAGCTGCTCGTAAGCAAGCTCCACCGTGCTCCTGCTCACCTCAAGATATTTAGAAAGCCCCCGGGTAGAAGGAAGCTTCTCCCCTTTTGGAATCTTTCCGTTCTGAATATCAGACTTGATATACCGGTAAATCTGTTCATAAAGAGGGGTTTTGGAATCCGTCCTTAAGTTCATCGTTAACTCGTTCATCTACCCGCCTGCTTTGGCAGCTTAAAGGAACTCTTCAGGGATACAATTCTGTTAAACACCAGATTTTCCGGCGAAGAATCCTTAGAATCAATACAAAAATACCCGTTTCTCACAAACTGGAAGCTGTCATGTCCCTTGGCCTCTGCAAAGCTGTCCTCTACATAACAGTTTTTCCGAACCTCCAGAGAATTAGGATTCAGGTTCAATGATCCGTCCTCTTTATTATAGACGCCCTTTTCCTCATCCACCAGGTTTTCGTAAAGCCTTACCTCCGCCTGCTTTGCTTTGGGAGCATAAACCCAGTGAATGGTTCCCTTTACCTTACGGCCGGTGAAGCCTGTACCGCATTTTGTCTCCGGATCATAGGTACAGTGCACAACAGTTACATTGCCGTCCGCGTCTGTTTCATAGCTTTCACATTTTACGAAATATGCGTGCATCAGACGCACTTCATTTCCCGGAAACAGACGGAAATACTTTTTCGGAGGCTCAATCATAAAGTCCTCCCGCTCAATATAAAGCTCCCGGCCAAAGGGCAGCTTTCTTACGCCAAGTTCCGGATTTTCCATATTATTGTCCACATCCAGATACTCACATTCCCCCTCCGGATAATTGTCAATCACAAGCTTAATCGGGTCAAGAACCGCCATCATCCGGGGCCGCTTAAGCTTTAAGTCCTCCCGGATACAATATTCAAGCATAGCATAGTCCACAGAGCTCTGACTTTTGGACACTCCGCACATATCAATAAACATCTTAAGAGACTCAGGCGTAAAGCCTCTTCTTCTAAGAGCGGCAATAGATACAAGCCTGGGATCGTCCCATCCATCCACAATACCGTCCTGCACCAGCTTTTTTATATACCGCTTTCCGGTTACCACATTGGTGAGATACAGCTTGGCAAATTCAATCTGACGGGGCGCCGGATCAAATTCGCACTCCTTTACTACCCAGTCATAGAGAGGCCTGTGATCTTCAAACTCAAGGGTACAGATAGAATGCGTAATCTTCTCCGCCGCGTCCTCAATGGGATGGGCAAAGTCATACATCGGATAAATACACCATTTATTCCCTGTATTGTGGTGTGCCATATGGGCCACACGGTAAATAACAGGATCCCGCATATTAATATTCGGAGATGCCATGTCAATCTTAGCGCGAAGCACCTTCTCCCCATCCTTATATTCTCCGTTTTTCATTCCCTCGAATAACGCAAGGTTCTCTTCTACCGAACGGTTTCTGAAAGGGCTGTCCTTTCCCGGCTCAGTGAGCGTTCCCCTGTACGCACGAATCTCATCTGCCGTAAGATCACAGACAAATGCCTTTCCCTTTTTAATCAGTTTCACCGCACACTCATACATTGCTTCAAAATAATCGGATGCGAAATACAGATGGTCCTTATAATCTGCCCCCAGCCACGCTACATCCTCCTTAATGGACTCTACAAATTCCATATCCTCCTTTGTCGGATTTGTGTCGTCAAACCGCAGATGAAAGGTTCCGTTATATTTTTTTGCAAGACCTGAATTCAAAAGAATGGATTTTGCATGTCCGATATGCAGATATCCGTTAGGCTCCGGCGGAAATCTTGTACATACCCTGCTGTAGACCCCTTCTGCCAGATCTTTATCAATCTCCTGCTCAATAAAATTTTTGGAAACAGCTTCTTCTCCCATATTTTCCTCCTGGTAAACAATTAAAAATTATATCAAAATATTTTCAGACTTTTACATCATAGCATAAATGACAGGCTGAAACAAGGCAGATTCTGAATTAAGGAGGAGCTCCGCAAAACTCCCTTTACCTTTTCATCTTTTCACGGCATTTCACTGTCACCACAGCTCCTGATTCCGGTTCCTCCACTTCTGCCTCTATCTCCGTACCTGTGCCTAAAGGATAGAGAATCGGCTGAACGTCAAGCTCCTCCCAGGCAAGCCTTCCACTCCATGCCTCCAGCTCTTCCTCTGTTTCACAGCGTTCCAAGGTCACGCCTCCTGTCACACCTTCTCCCGCAGGACGGCTGTTCAGTACCCGAAGAGATCGGACAGGATAATCCGTCAGTTCTTCTTTTATCTCTCCATGATCCAGCAAAAATTCATATGTTTTTTTAAGAAACGGATAAATCAGAAGTTCCTCTGTCTCTCCCCATTTATCTGATTCCATCTCTACAATTCCAACCGGAGCCTCCGTCCGAAGCTCTTCCATCTGAAACGCATACACCTCCTCCTTATAAGTTTCAAGGAATTCCTCCTTTTCCTCCTTCGAAAGCTCAAGAATCTGATGATTTCTCACTCCGTCCTTCCATATAAAACTGTTTTCCCCTACGTTCTCCCACAAAAGAGCAGGATATGCCTTTTCCTTATATTCCTTCGTGGCAAAAACCTCTGAGAATGCCTGGAACTCCTCTTCCTTAACCGGATAGACACGGTACTTCTTCTTTTCGTTCTTCCCTTCGTAGCATACAGTTACAAAAGTATACGCCCTTTCTCCTGCAGATATATCACGCTCAAGCCCCTCAAGCCATAAAAGTGCTTCTGTCATTCCTTCTCCTGTAAGCTTATACCGTGCAAGCAGCCTTTCTGTCGTATAGCTCTCTTCTCCGGAAATATTCTTTGCATACTCCTTCTGCGGCATGTCTACTCCGTTAACACAAACTCGTACGGCAACAAGTTCGTCCTTCTCCGGGAAAAAACTGTCAAAAGCTTCTGCTCCTGCTGCGAACCCGCCCGCCGCAAGCAGGACGGTAAGCCCTTCCAAAATCAGCTGCCCCTTTCTCTTAAAAATAGTTTTACCACAGCTTCCTGTAAAAAGCTCTGAAAGAATATGAAAAAGAAACACAAAAAGGATTCCGCTTCCTGTAAAAAGATTGCCAAAGCAAAGAGCAGGAACAACCGATAAAACAAATACAAACGCCCTCTCTGCCCCGGAAAATGCGAACGGCCTTCCCACATTTTCCACCCGCCTTTTCCTCTCAAGATACAAAATCAAAACAAAAGACACGGCAACCCACAAAACTGCCCCAAGAACTGTTCCCTGCCCCGGTATATATTCAAACGCCTCTCTCTTATCCAAAAGTGAGGCCCCCGAAAGATTTCTCAGAAGAAGCCCGGGCGTAAGCGTTTCTCTTATATTCTCAAGCATCGGAATCCGATAAAATGTTTTAAAATAAACCGCGGCATATGCTCTTCCGATTTTCTCTGTAACCGCCTGTCCCGAAAAAGTGAAAAGAAGAAAAAAAACCAGTACTGTAACAAATCTTCCTCCTGCCAGAAAAGAAACTATACCGATATGATAAAAAGTCAAAAATACGGCGGCAAAAATAAAAATACTCCGAAACATATAGAAACCGGCATATATCAAAAAGTCTTCATCTACTCTGCACCCATAGATACCCAGAGCCGTCATACTGACTGCCAGTGAGACGATGACATGCAGGACGCCGTGTACATATCTGCACCAGAAGACCGTCCCTCTCTTCACCGGCAGGCTATAGTAAAAGTCAAGCTTCGCCGGCTGTTCCAAATACCAGAACTCTGCTGCCGACACAAGAACTCCAAGTAAGATACAGAGATAGAAAAGGTTTTCGTTCCCGATTCCAAAAAAGGAATCCGCATCCCCACGAAGCCCGGGAATCGAAACCACCGTGTAGATGAAAAGACCGCCCCATGAAACCGCCGCCGTCACATGCCCTCTTCCAGACTCCTTTATCCAGCTACCGAAGTGTCTTACAGATGTCATAGCCAGCCCCCTCCATTTCTATCATAAAGATTTCCTCCAGGCTCACAGATATTTCCCCTATAAACACTGGATTCCTTTTCTGTAGCTTCTGAAGGATTTCTTCCTTTTTCCCGCCTGCAACCAATGTAGTAAAATATCCTTCTCTTTCATATCGCAAGATCCGAAACTCTCTTTCAAGCTCCTGCTTCAGATCCTGCTTTCCGCCAAATACACATTGGATTTTCACCACATCCTTCAAATGTTTCTTCATGTCCTGCGCCCGTAAAATACCCCCTTTATGCATAATTACAATGTTACGGCAGACATCCTCCAGATCCTGAAGCTTATGGGCCGCCGCCACGACAGTAAATTCACGCTCCTTCATCTCCTTCCGGAACATATCCTTCATAGCTTCCGTCATCACCGGATCCAGACCGTCAAACACCTCATCGCACAACAAATATTTCGTTCCTGAGCAAAGGGCCAGAATCAAAAAAGCCTGCCTTTTCATTCCTTTTGAAAACGTCCTGAGAGGAAGCGCCATATCCAGATTCAGAAGCTCCGCCATATAAGACACACTGTCTCTTTCCAGCGCCGGATAATGTTTCCGGTAAAAGCGGACCATTTCCCCCAGACTTACGTTAGGAAAATAATATGGAACATCCGGCAGATAAAAAACCTCCTGCTTACACTCTGGGTTTTCATAGGTCTCCTGTCCGTCTAAAAGGATACTTCCCTCATCGCAGGGAAGTATTCCGGCCATCATCCTAAGAAGCGTACTTTTTCCCGCTCCGTTTGTTCCTAAAAGACCGAATATACACCCTTCCGGTATTTCAAAGGAAACGTGATTTACAGCGCATATATCCTCGAAATTTTTTGCTGCATTTCTAACCTCAATCATCTGTAATCCCCTCCGTCAGCTCTTCTCGTAGTAGCTCTTAGGCATCCATTTTCCCTTCCACATGTATAAAGATATAAGTACAAGCCCCACAAGCCATGAAGCCGGATAGCTCAGCATCACGCCGGAAATTTCATGAGAAATACGCATCACTCCCCCTATCCAGAACACACGGAAAATGCACATAGAAAACAAAACAATCAGCATGGCCTGAAGGGTCTTTCCCGTTCCGCGGATAGTTCCTGTCAATACATTCAGGATACCAATCATCCAGTAGTAAGGACAGAAGAACTTTAAAATATACACGCCATATGCTATTACATCCTCCTGTCCGGTAAATACATGCATTACCTGTGGTGCAAAAATCATTATTAAAATTCCTGTAAAAACCGTGCAGAATACGGCCATTGCCACTGCCGCCTTTATTCCCTTTTTCACACGGTCATATTTTCCGGCTCCTACATTCTGCCCCGTAAATGTAGTCGCCGCCATGCTGAAGCTTAAAACAGGAAGACTATTAAACCCGTCAACCTTTACATATGCTGCAAAACCGGCCATTGCCACTGCTCCAAAGCTGTTGACACTGGACTGCACCACTATATTGGAGAGCGAGATTACGATATTCTGAACGCCGGTAGGCAGCCCTATCTTGAGAATCCTTCCCGGAAGATGCTTATAAAATTTTATTTCCTTCAGATTCAGCCTATAGCTGTCCTTACTCCTTACGAGAAATAAAATAATAAATACACAGGACAAAAACTGACTGATATCTGTGGCCAGGGCTACACCCACAACTCCCATGTCAAATACGATTACAAATAAAAGATCAAGAAAAATATTCGAAACTGCCGCTATAATGAGATAGATGAGAGAACGTTTGGAATTTCCCACTGCATTTAAAATCCCTGCCGACATGTTATAAATGACAGAAAACAGCATACCTCCGAAAAAAACTCTCAGATAGCTGACAGCCGGAGTAAGAACAGAATAGGGCGTTCCCATTGCCCGAAGCATGACAGGAGCAAGCAGTATGCCGGCTGCAGAAACAACAGCCCCTCCAACGACAGCGATAGCAACCGTCGTATGGACCGCCTCTTTTACCCCGTTATGATTTTCCGCGCCGAAAAACTGAGAAATTACAACTCCCGCCCCGGCAGATGCTCCGATACAGAATCCTACCAGCAGATTAATAATAGACCCGCTTCCGCCTACCGCCGCCAGCGCCTCGCTTCCAATGTAATTCCCCACGATGATTGAATCCACTGTATTATAAAGCTGTTGAAATAAGTTACCCAGTATCAGCGGTATGGAAAAATATAAAATGTTCTTCCATATGCATCCTTCTGTCATCGTCTTCTGTTTTTCCATTTTCTTCTTAATTCCTTCCTTTTGTATAAAACAAGGACTTTTTAAAGCCATACGCTTCAAAAAGTCCCTCTCATAAATCCTCAGAAGCTGCCTAGCGGAATCGAACCGCCGACCTCCGCCTTACCAAGGCGACGCTCTACCGACTGAGCCAAGGCAGCATGCATGTATTCATGCAACATTAATAATATACAGTATTTAAGACCCGTTTGTCAATCCTATTTTACTGAATTTCTGACTTTTCTTTTTCCAGTATCTTTTCTGTCTTACTTTTAATCCTCTGCAGCGCGTTATCCACCGTCTTTGGACTTTTATCCAGAAGCTTCGCGATAGTCTTATAATCCGTCCCCAAAAGATGAAGATAGAGCACTCTGCTTTCCAGAGCGCTTAAGCTTTCCTCCAGTCTGCTTTTAAGAAGCCCTACATACTCTCTGCCTACAAAGAGGGCCTCCGGATTATTCTCTTCTGATGCCTCCATCGTTTCAATAAGCGCCTCTTTCTCTTCACCTGATTCGTAGAAAGAAATATAAAAATTAAGAGGGCTGTGCTTTTTACGCTTTGACGCTTCAATAGCTGAATAAATCTGCCGGCGGACACAGAGCCCCGCAAAACTGGCAAAAGAAGATCTCTGTCCGGCATCAAAGTCCTGTACCGCTTTAAAAAGGCCGATCATCCCCTCTTGAATCAGATCGTCGGTCTCGCCGCCAATCAGGTACATGGCGTTTGCCTCCTTTCGCACAAGATTTTTATATTTTTCCATAATATAATCCATAATTGCTTTATCCCCGGCACGAAGCTTCTCAATAAGCTCCTCGTCGGTCATACATTCATATTTTGACATACTACATCCTCTGCCTTACAATCTCATACGCCAGTACTCCTGCCGCCACAGACGCATTCAAGGAATTGATATCTCCCTTCATAGGAATTGCCGCGGTAAAATCACAGGCTCCCTTTACCAGACGGCTGACTCCTTCTCCTTCATTTCCAATTACAAGGCCAATAGGGCCCTTAAGGTTCAGGCGGTACATGATTTCTCCTCCCATATCTGCACAGACAAACCACATTCCCTCCCTTTTTAATTCCTCCATTGCCCTTTTGAGATTTGTCACCTTTGCAACCGGCGTATAGTTAATTGCTCCCGCCGAGGCCTTGGCTACAGCCGCCGTAAGTCCCACAGCGCGGTGCTTGGGAATAATAACTCCGTGAGCTCCTGCAAGGTTGGCTGTCCTTATAATTGCTCCAAGATTATGGGGATCCTCAATGCCGTCAAGCAGAACCAAAAAAGGATCTTCCTTTCTCTCCTTTGCAAGTTTCAGCATATCCGCTATTGGGGCATATTCATAGGCCGCCACAAAAGCTGCAACCCCCTGATGCTTTCCTGTATCGGAAATCTGATTTAAACGCTCCTTATCTACAAATTTTAAAATGGTATCCCGTTTTTTTGCCTCCCGCACGATGGTTCGTATCGGTCCGTCCTGACAACCGTCAAGAATGTACAGCCTGTCCACCGGCTTCCCAGAACGCAGCGCCTCCAGCACAGCATTACGTCCTTCAATCATATTTTCATTCATCTTGCTTCTCTCCCTGCTCAAGACTATCCAACCCTATTTTTACCAAATCAAGTATCCTTTTCCAGTCATTTTTCAGATAAAGAAACCCCAGCAATGCTTCAAAACCTGTCGCCCGCCGATAATCTGTGACAGACTGATTTTTTGCAGGGCTGACGTTTTTCGCATTGCGTCCTCTCTTATATACTATGTGCTCCTCATCCGTCAGATATTCCTGCAGGGTACGCATCATAAAAGACTGGGCGCTTGCCTGCACATAGGAACTCGCTTTAAGATGAAGCTTCTGTACCGGTCTGTTACCTTCGTTTAACACAAGACTTTTTATAACCAGATCAAAAATACTATCTCCAATATATGCTAAAGCAAGAGGTGAATACTCCTTTACATCCACCTCCTGCATCTGGAAAATCTCCCGCATATATGTGTCAAACTGCCACTCTACACTCTTTTCCATTTTACTCCTTCTCTCGTATCCTCCAGAACGATTCCTTTCTCTAAAAGCTCCCCTCGGATTGCATCTGCTTTTGCAAAATCTTTCGCCTTGCGTGCCTCCTTACGCTCCTCAATCATTCTTTCAATGTCCTCATCCAATATCTCATCGTCTCTGTCTGCAATAATCCCCAGTACATCTGTAAGCTTGACAAGCATATGCAAAAGCTTTTCTGATAATTCCCTGGAGCTTCCATCCCATGTATTGGTATTGCAGTACTTCACAAGATCAAATACAGCTGCTACTGCGTCTGCTGTATTAAAGTCATCCTCCATTGCCGCTTCAAAGGCTTTTACAAATCTGCCTGCCCCCTCATAAATGCACTTCTCCTCTTCCGACATGGAACCTTCTGCATTTTTCATAAGAAACTTTAGATTTCCCGCCGCATTCACAATACGCTCCAGTCCGGCTTTCGATGACTCCATAAGCTCCGCGCTGAAATTAAGAGGACTTCTGTAGTGGGCGCTCAGCATAAAAAAACGAAGCACCTGAAGATCATACTGCTCACTGATCTCCCGCACAGTACGGAAATTTCCAAGAGATTTACTCATCTTACGGTTATCAATATTTAAAAACGCATTATGAAGCCAGTATTTTGCAAATTCTCTGCCATTTGCAGCCTCACTCTGCGCTATTTCATTTTCGTGATGGGGAAAAACAAGATCCTCGCCTCCGGCGTGAATGTCAATCTGTTCACCGAGATATTTTTTAGACATCTCAGAACACTCAATATGCCACCCCGGCCTTCCCTCGCTCCACGGAGACTCCCAGAACGGCTCTCCTTCCTTTTTCGGCTTCCACAAAACGAAATCCAGCGGATCCTCTTTTTCCTCTTCACCGGTTACAAGGAGTGAGCGCTCACCCGAGCGCAGATCATCCAGATTTTTATGAGAAAGCTTTCCGTAATCCTTGAACCGGCGCGTTCTGTAATAAACCGTACCGTTCTTTTCGTAAGCATACCCCTTTTCCATAAGGATCTGAATCATGTCGATCATACCGGAAATTTCCTCTGTGGCAAGCGGATGTGCCGTTGCCGGCTTAATATTCATGCCATCCATATCCCTTTTGCACTCTGCAATAAAGCGCTTTGATATTTCATCGGCTGTCACGCCTTCCTCAATGGCTTTTTTAATTATTTTGTCATCTACATCTGTAAAATTGGACACATAGTTCACATCATAACCCTTATACTCAAAATATCTTCTGACCGTATCAAACACGATCATAGGTCTTGCATTTCCAATATGGATAAAGTTGTAGACCGTCGGCCCGCAGACATACATCCTCACTTTTCCGTCCTCAAGGGGCACAAATTCTTCTTTTCTCTTCGACAATGTGTTATAAAGCTTCATCTGTTACTTTTCCTCCTCTGATATTTTATATTTTTAGTCAATAATCTCTATGTCCTGCTCCTGCATACCTTTCATGCCTTTTTCAATCTCTAACAGCCTCTTGTGCATACGCAGATTATCTGCCTGAAGCTCACGGATATCATTGTTTATAGGATCCGGAAGATGTACATGATCCATATCCTTTCTTGGAATCCTTTCATCTCCCATCTTTACAATACGGCCTGGAACACCTACTACCGTACAGTTCGGGGGAACCTCCTTAAGCACTACGCTTCCGGCTCCGATTTTGGAATTTTCCCCGATGGTAAAGGAGCCTAATACCTTTGCCCCGGCGCTTACCATAACATTATCTTTCAGAGTAGGGTGGCGTTTCCCCTTTTCCTTTCCGGTACCTCCAAGCGTTACCCCCTGATAAAGGGTTACATTGTTTCCAATCTCCGCTGTCTCGCCGATAATAACCCCGCTCCCATGATCTATAAAAAGTCCTGTTCCGATTACCGCTCCCGGATGTATCTCAATCCCCGTCTTCCTGACTGCTCTTTGAGAAACCCATCTGGCAAGAAAATAATGTCCCTTAAGAAACAGCCTGTGTGCCGCTCTGTAACTTAAGATTGCCTTAAAGCTTGGATAAAGGAATACTTCCAGATTTGAGCGTATGGCCGGGTCCCGTTCTCTTATGACCTGTATTTCCTCCTTAACGTAAGAAATCAATCCCATATTATTACTCTCCTTAAAAAAATTCGCCCCTTGTATGATACAAGAGACGAAATAATTCCGCGGTTCCACCCTTATAGAAGGTATTCCCAAAAAGAATGCCTTCCGCTTTTTACACGTAACGTGTGTAGCTCACGTACCGGACTACTGTGTTCAAACCTTGAATATTCATCCGATCGACTCCCGAATGCACTTCACATTCCTCTTCCTAAAAGCCGCTTACAGCCGATGGCAGCCTCTCTCTGATAGTCAGAACAAAATGTTACTCTCTTCGTTCTCTGTCTTTTTCATATAGAATTATAATATGTGAATTTATGAATTTTGTCAATGCAAATTTATTCTGTGGGAGCACTCACCCGGAACCGGAGCTCCGCCTTAAAAAGATCCGCTTCTGTTTCGATTAGAAACCTCCCCTTCTGAAGCTCTGTAAAGCTCTTTGCAATGGCCAGACCAAGCCCTGAACCATCGGTATTTCTGGATGCATCCCCCCGGACAAACCGCTCGGTAATCTCCTCCGGATTGAAGGTGAGTTCTGTAGCTGAAATGTTCTTAATCCGGACAACAGCCTCCTCCCCTTCCCTTACAATCTCTACATATGCTCTCGTACGAGGCATTGCATACTTAGATATATTTACAAGAAGATTTTCAAAAATCCGGTAGGTCTTCTGACTGTCAAGAGGCACTAAAAGTTTCTCCTCCGGACAGCTTACTCTGAAATCCACTTCTGTCTCTTTAAATTTATCCTCAAGCTCCAGCTTTACCTGTTTAAATAAATTTACAATATCTACCTCCATAATATCAAGGGTAATATTATTACTGCTTACCTTGCTGATCTCAAACAAATCTTCGATCAGCGCCTTAAGACGGAGTGATTTCCTCTCAAGAACAGCAATATAGTCCTTTCTCTTCTCCTCTTCCTTTTCCTCTTTCAGCAGATTAACATAAGTAATGATCGCTGTAAGAGGCGTTTTCAGGTCATGAGAAACATTTGTAATCAGCTCCGTTTTCATCCGCTGACTCTTTACCTCTTCCGCAACCGCCTTCTTAAAGCCTGTCTGTATCTTTGCAATCTCTGTGCGGAACGGAGTGAATATGCCCAGATCCTCTACAATCTCCACATCCAGATTACCCTCGGCAATCTGATTTGTCGCCTTTAAGAGTATCCGGTATTTTTCCTGCAGATCATTATAATATTTCCGCAGAATAAAGAATAAAATAACCGAATATATGGTCAATGCCATAATCCCGTACACCCACATCGTACATACAATCGTCAGAATCACAAAATTGCATGCCAGAATTTTTAGAATCGCTTTATTGCTCTTTTCAGAAAAATCAATCTGCTCCAATGAATGATAAATTCCAGATATCCCTCTCTTCGCGCTGCTTTTTACCACACTCCATATACGTTTTACATATTTCCAGGAAGGATTAAGAATTGTCCTCTCCTTCATATACCGCTTTGGTCCCAGCACATAAATCTGTCTTAAACATGCAGATACCCAGTAGGTCACTGCAAAAGCCACAATCAGCGCTTCCCTGCCAAATCTGCTTTGAAATACAAGCTCCCGAAAGTATTCCTGTGTAATACCAAAGACACTTACTGCCACAATCAGAACCACCTCCAGCGGTGTCTGGAATATTTTTTCATTTCCAGTCCTGAAAGAAGAAAATTTAGGGTAAACCCACGCCATTACTGCAACAAAAACCATAAAGATAAGCAGCTGATTCATGATGGTGTCTGGAATATGCATAAGCTGATATTCATCAAAATACCGGACATCTATATATTTTTCCAAATTCTCCTGTGTCATAGCATAATAGTAGGTTCTGTTTTGCGGCCTTAAGAATCCAAAATCCTCTCCGCTCTCCGTAAACTGCTCCCACTCATGCTCCGAATTTCCAAATATCCTTCTTAAAGCTACGCTTTGTTCCTCTTCGTATTCGCCGTAAATTCTTTCAATATCCGGATTCCCATTTTCATCATAGGTCACAATAAGCCCAAGCGCGTAGGAAGCTATATTCTGTCTTGTAAGAGTGCGTTCCGTATTTGCCGTACTTCCGTCTACCGCTTCCCCCTTTTCGTCCTCTACCCGGTAATCAAGATAAGGATAGAGCGCCTCATATTCTGCGTTTATATACGGAAAATAATCACAAAGAATAAGCTTTGCTTCAGCTACATCCACATCCTCACGGTCTTTTTCCGTATTATAGAGAATAAAGCCAAGCTCAATAAAATTCTCCAGAAAATCCTCAGAAGTCAGAATGCTTTCCTGTATCTGCTCCTTCTCCATCCAGATATTCTGATAATATGCTCTGCATTGATCCATCATATAGAACCCTGGCATTACGATTGTGCAAATTATGATCACGACCGCCAGTCTATGCCTGTTTTTCAATTTTGTATCCAACACCCCACACCACCTTCAAATATTTCGGTTCCTTTGGATTGATTTCAATCTTTTCCCTGATATTCCGTACATGTACCATAATCGTATCCGTACTGACTGCGCGTTCATTCCACACCCGCTCATAGATCTCCTCTGCCGAAAACACCCTTCCGGGATTCTTAATCAAGAGAAGTAAAATCCTATACTCCGTGGGAGTCACCGTCACCGCTTCGCCGTCAACGGTAACCTCAACCGTATCCTCATTGATCTCCAAACCTCCGATGGTATAAATATTGGAGGCCTTCTCCGTATTTCCAAGCTTTTCTAAGAATTTTCCATATCTTCTAAGCTGGGAATTGACCCGTGCAAGAAGCTCCATCGGAGTAAAGGGCTTTGTCACATAATCGTCCGCCCCCATATTAAGTCCCATAATCTTATCCACCTCTTCTGACTTTGCGGATAAAAATATAACCGGGAAGTCATACTTTTCCCGAAGCTTAATGGTCATGGCAATCCCGTCCATACGAGGCATCATTACATCTACAATTGCCAGATGTATCTCCTCCTCTTCTATCACCTTAAGCCCCTCTATACCATCAGATGCCTGGAATACCACATATCCCTGACTTTTCAGATAGATTTCCACACCCTCTCTTATTTCCTTATCATCCTCCACAATTAAGACATGATTAACTTCCACTTTTGTCCCCTCCTTTGTTAGCATTAGTATATCCGGCAAATCTTAAGACAGCCCGCGTGAAAAACAAAAGATTTTCTAAAGTTTGGGACGTAGTAAAATTAATTTTACTACGTCCCAGATTCAATTTACCGTGTCCCAGATTCAATTTTCATTCGAACGAAAACCGAAACTGGGTAAGCCCCAGCTCATCCCGAATCTTGATAAACTCCTTTTGAACGGCTTCTCCTACCGGAACCCCTTTATCTTTACGAAACTTCCATATCTCGTACTCTTTTTCTCCCGCTGTGTAAATCCGTTCCTGCCCCGGCGCCTTTTTCGATGCGCGGAGCTGCCTTAATATCTCTCCAGCCGTCTTTTTAAAGCTCTCTGCCCCCATAAAGGCCTCTGTATCAATGGCAATGAAAAAATGGCCCAGAGGATACGGTATCTTATTTCCCTGTGCATCCTTTCCGGACAGCATATGTAAAAAACTTCCCGCCTGTAAAGCCGCTGAGAGGATCTCCACTACTGTCGCATATCCATATCCCTTATAGCCCGCCATCTCTTCCCCAATTCCCCCAAGAGGTGCCAGCGCCGCTTTCCCCGTATTCAAATCCTCAAGTATCTGTTCGCTGTCTGTGAGGGCCTGCCCGTCATTCCCGATAACCATGCCGGCCGGCGTCTTCATACCGTTTCTTGCATAAAACTCGATCTTGCCCCGCTGTGAAATAGATGTCGCACAATCAAGAACAAACGGAAATTCTTCGTCTGTAGGAAGTCCAAACGTAATAGGATTCGTTCCCAGCATATTTTCTACTCCGAAAGTAGGTGCAATAGACGGCCTTGCGTTGGTTCCTGTAATACCGATCATGTTATTCTTCGTACACATAGTTGCATAATATCCGGCAATTCCATAATGTGTAGAATTACGGACCGCCACCATTCCCATTCCGTATTCTTCCGCTTTATCAATGGCAAGCTGCATCGCCCTTGTTCCAATTACCATGCCGATACTGTTATGTCCGTCTACAACAGCTGTAGTGGGAGTTTCTTTCACTATCTCATACTTTGTTTCCGGATTTAAAATACCCTCCTTGATTCTGTCAATATAAATCGGTTTAAACCGGTTACAGCCATGACTTTCTATCCCTCTCCTGTCGCTTTCAAGAAGTACCTCAGCACAAACTTCTGCATCTTCTTTTGATACGCCGTATTTTTCAAAAACTGCCGTCATAAAATCCCCGGCCAGCTCCCATTCTACAAAAGGTCTTGTTTCCTTCATTTCTTTATTCCTCCCGCGCACTATACAGCCTCATTCAAAAAAATATGTGATAAAGGCACTATTTTTTCTAACTCTTCTTTTAATCGTACAGACATCTCTACCCCCTCTTCATAACAAATCTCCTCCACGCTCTTTGCGCCAAAAAGAAAGCTGGAAAGGGCCCCAATTGTTAACTGTCCTTCACTGTTTTCCGGACGCCCTTCCATAAGCGTCACTCCCGAAAACTCAGTGCCGGTAATCATAAAACATTTATTATTTCCGCTAATTACTGGATCTGTTACAGTAAAGCATGCCGCTGTCAGCTCCTTAAGCCCCATAGACATCAGCATCCTTCTTACGTCTACAATCCGAACCATAATTTTTGCCGGAGCCTGCTTCTCTTCTGTATATTCTGTATCATAAATACAATAATCCACAATTTTCCTGTTCTTCCTGAACAGATAAAGTTTCCCGCCGTCGCTTGAAATCTCCTTTAAAAGCCTTACATAATAAGGCGCGCTGCGCTTCGCATACACCTGATACTTAGCAGACAGATAATCTTCCGCCGTGTGTGCAAGTTCCAAAGCATTCTCTGCTTCTGCCTGAATTACTTCCATTCCCTCTTTTGCGGCCGCTTTAAAAATTGCTTCCTCACTTCCGCATATCTTCCGTTTCTGTTCATAAACAGTCCTGAAATCATACGGCAGATAAATCTTCTCAGCCGCCGGCATCAAAAAGGTAAACGGCTGTCCTTCTTCATACATAGCGCAAAGGGCAGTCCTTAAAAGCGCTGCCATAAATCCCCGCTTTCTGTATTCCCTTCTTGTTGCCACTGCTACAATATAATTTACAGGCTTTTCCGCCTGATTTACCATCAGGATATACGGATTCAAGTGCAGCATCGCCTGTATGCTTCCATCCTCACATATAGTATAAATCTGATTATCCTTTATCTTTTCTGTATAATAGTAATCTACAAAGGAAGAACTATCCTCAAAAAAAACCGCCTCATACAGCCCTCTCGTATCTATATGCTCTTCCTTTTCAAGCCTGCGGATTTCCATCTCATTCTCCCCTGTGAGGACAACCGCAGCAGCCAAAACATCCGTCCTCTTCGTTAGTTCCTGCTATATAGCTGTAATTTTCAACCGTATCTAAGAGCGCCACTGCCTGCGAGGAAATTCCTTCTCCACATCCGGTAAATCCTAACCCCTCCTCTGTAGTCGCCTTTATGTTTATCTGATCTATTTCAATATGAAGTGCCTCCGCTACATTCTTTCGCATCTGTTCGATATAGGGCGCCATCTTCGGCTTCTGGGCAATAATCGTAGCGTCAATATTCCCAATCACATAAAGTCTCCCGTCAACCATAGCGCCTACATGCTCCAGAAGCTTCAGACTCGATATCCCCTTATATTCCGGGGATGTATCCGGAAAATGTCTTCCGATATCTCCAAGCGCCGCTGCTCCCAGAAGCGCATCCATAATGGCATGCAAAAGCACATCTGCATCAGAATGCCCTAAGAGTCCTTTTTCCCAGGGAATTTTTACTCCGCCTAAAATCAGATCTCTTCCCTCCGCCAGCCGGTGCACATCATATCCCATACCTATCCTCATTTATATCTCCCGCCTTTCCGTCCGGTAAACTGCCTGTATCCATTATTCTCTGGATCTGTCTATCTTATTCCGAATATCCTGCATCTGATAATCCAGCTCCTCAATAGAGTCAGCGCATTGCTTCAGCTGCATAACAATCTCATCTGCATTATCCACATTTTTTTTATACTTTAATTTATGCTCCAGACTTGCCCAAAAATCCATAGCGATTGTACGGAACTGTACCTCCGCCTTCACATGTACCTTCTTATTTGACAAATAAACCGGCACGCCTACGATAAGATGAAGACTACGGTAACCATTCGGCTTCGGATTCTTAATGTAATCCTTTTCTCTTAAAAGAATGATATCATCCTGTCTTGTAAAAAGCTTCGCCAGTCGGTAAATATCATCCGGAAAAGAACAGATTACCCGCAGCCCCGCAACATCTGTCAGATTATCTCTGATACTTTCTACGGAAACCGGATATCCCTTTCGTTCTAATTTTTCATAAATGCTTGTGGATGATTTTAATCTGCTTTTAATTGACTCAAAGGGATTCCTGTTATATTCCTGAGAAAACTCATAATTCAACACCTTGAGTCTTGTCTCCACTTCCATAATAGCTGCCTGATATTCCATCATAAGCTTATTAAAGGGCTTTGCCTGCTTTAACTTTTCTGCCTGCTTTTTAATAATCTGGGATTGTCTCTTTAAGGCCTCCTCCTGTTCTTCAATCTTCTGCTCCAGTTGATTTTTATAGGAGAACAGTTCCACCGCATTTTTTATTCTTTTTTTTACAAGAGAGCTTTCGAACGGCTTATGAATAAAATCCGAAACTCCAAGCTCGAAACACCGGGTTTCAATCTCAACGGAGTACTCGCCGCTTATAATAAGCACAGGAATCCATTTCATCCATCCTCGCTTCTTCATCTCACTGATCACTGTAAAGCCATCAAGCTTAGGCATATGTAAATCCAGCAAAATCGCCGATAGCTCTTTTTCATGCTCTTTTAGCTTCTTTAATGCCTCTTCTCCGTCCCCCGCCGTTAAAATGCTGTAGTCCCCGTTTAGTATATCTTCCAGCAATTCGCGGTTTAATGCCGCGTCGTCCACTACAAGTATCTTTTGCATATTAGCCCCCTGTCCACTATCCCAAGTAAGCACTTTTTATCTGAATATCTTTACTTATTATAACAGTTATCCTACTATTTCTGCAACCATTCCGTCCAAAAAATCAAGGCCCTCCCAACAAGCGGAAATACAAAAAAGTCCGCGCCGCGGACTTTTTATAAAAATATAAATAGCGGGAACTGGATTTGAACCAGCGACACCACGGGTATGAACCGTGTGCTCTAGCCAACTGAGCTATCCCGCCGTATTTTGTAATGTATGGGACCAATAGGGCTCGAACCTATGACCCTCTGCTTGTAAGGCAGATGCTCTCCCAGCTGAGCTATGATCCCATATCCGTGCAGTTCTCTATCTCAAACCTGCTCTGCCATTATACAATCATAATGGACCTGTTGTCAACAACTTTTTACAAATTTATAAATTTTTTTACAAAGATATTATTCCCTGCACATCTCTTCAATTATCTCTGAAAGAAGCTCTATATCAACCGGCTTTGCAATATGCGCATTCATGCCGCATTCCATAGATTTTTTTCTGTCCTCGTCAAAGGTGTTTGCCGACAGTGCAATAATCGGAATAGCTGCTGTCTCCCTGTCCTTTAGACTTCTAATCTCTTTTGTAGCCTGATACCCATCCATAACCGGCATCTGAATATCCATAAGGATTACCTCGTAATCTCCCGGTCTTGAATTTCTCACCTTATCCACGGCAATACTCCCGTTCACAGCAGTATCAACAATAAAGCCCGCCTCAGAAAGCAGCTCTGTCTCTATCTCCATATTAAAATCATTGTCCTCCACAAGCAGAAGACGTCTTTTCTTCAATTCCTGCGTCCACCCCTCCGGTTTACTTTTGTTCTCCTGATTTTCCTGGATACGGAGACTCAATGTAACCGTAAATTTGCTGCCCTTTCCTTCGATACTTTCTATCTCGATGGTTCCGCCCATCATCTCAACAATATTTTTGGCAATTGCCAGTCCAAGACCCGTTCCCGGCACTCCGCTCATGGTAGTATTCTTTTGTCTTTCAAAAGGCTCAAAAATCTGATTTTGAAACTCCCTATTAATCCCGATTCCATTGTCCTCTACAACAAACTGATAACATGCATAATCCTTTGACGCCTCCTTTTTCTCTATAACGCAAAGAGAAATCCAGCCGCCTTCCTCCGTATATTTAACCGCATTCCCGGTAAGCTTTAAAAGTACATGAAGAAGCTTCTGTGGATCACTGTAAATATATTTATGCCTGATCCCTGAAAGATCCGGGAAATATGTAATATTTTTAGCTTCCGCCTCCGGCACTACAAAATCACGTACCTCTTTTACAACGTCAAAAAGACTGCATTTCACCTCTTCCATTCTCATGTCGCCGGATTCCATTCTGGATATTTCCAGCACATCATTAATCAGCACTCTCAGCTGCTCGCCGGCTTCTTCTGCCTTCTTTAAATAATTTTCAAGCTTCTCTTTCTCTGACATATGCTTTTTTGCAAGTTCATTAAAACCTATGATGGCATTCATCGGCGTACGCATATCATGGGACATATTTGCAAGGAATGTATTTTTTGCCGCATTTGCCAATTTGGCCCGACGCAATGTATCCTCCATAATGTCCTTCTGCTCCATCTCATGTATAATCTCGTCGTCTACGCTCCGATATCCCATAACAATTCGGGAAACAGGATCAAGCTCTCCCACATTTACGACACGCAGCTGCAGATATTCCGGTTTCCCATCCTTTATAATTCGATAGTTAACATGGAACATCCTGCCCTTGGACAGCCTTTTCCTTATATACTGCGGGCTGCTCGCCCGCGCCACAAGCTCCCGGTCATCCGGGTGAACCCATCTTTCGATATACTCTTTGTCAAATCCCGCAAATGCGCATACCGCACATCCATTACCAAACTGATACTCTATCCGCTCGCTGAAACGATACGCCTGCATCCTGTTTTCATCCAGATTAACATAAAAAATAGATTCATAGTCCATACTGAGCGCTTCTATAATTACCTGGCGGCGGAATTGTTCCTTTCTTACCTCCTCCAGTTCTTTTTCTTTTTTAATCCTTTTCTCAGTCGCATCCCCTGCAAATACATAAAAAATACCGCCCATCTTGCTGTGGATAAAATGACCGTAGTCTTCTATCCAGCGTATCTCTCCATTCTTTCTGATAATCCGGTATTCCACATAATCTAAATCATACTGGCTTTTCTCAATCTGACACTTAATGCTTTCCTCAACCTCATTCAGATCCTCCGGATGCACCATCCCTCGAAAAGAATTGCCGGTAAATTCCCGTAATTCCTCCATTGTATCGCAGCCAAAGAGCCGGAGCACTGCTTTATTTGCGTAGATAATCTCCTCATTTTCATCTGCCTGGTAAATAAAAAATCCGCCCGGCATCTCGTCCATGATTTTCTTTAAAAGCCCCAGCTCCTGCACACTCTGCTCCTCTATCAATAAATGTTCTCCGCCGTCTTCCTCAGGAGTCAGCATCGCCAATATTTTTTTCGTTATACTTCTATCTATATTATACCGATTATTCAAGCCAGCATTACCTCCATATAACTTACCCTCAACAGGCAAAGAAATACACTAAAAATATCATATCATTTTTCAGACCTTCTGTCATCATCAAATACAGTATTTTCTAAGCAAAAAAGGTAATCTATGTGCAGTAAAAAGCCGCACACAGACTACCTTTTATTATTTTCTATCTACAGTTCCTCTATACGATTCCCTGGGCCGTCATAGCATCTACAACTTTCTCAAAGCCTGCAATATTGGCGCCCACAACATAATTTCCTGCCGCGCCGTAACGTTCTGCCGCATCTGCCATATTATGGCAGATATTTACCATGATATCCTTAAGCTTTGCATCCACCTCTTCAAAGGTCCAGCTTAAACGCTCGCTGTTCTGAGACATCTCAAGGGCAGATGTTGCAACGCCGCCCGCATTTGCTGCTTTGCCTGGTGCAAATATAACGCCATGTTCCTGAAGATACTCCGTAGCCTCCATGGTAGTGGGCATATTTGCGCCTTCTGCAACTGCAATACATCCATTTTCCACCAGCAGCTTTGCATCCTCAAGATGAAGCTCATTCTGAGTCGCACACGGAAGAGCGATGTCTGCCTTCACAGACCATACGCCCCTTCCTTCATGATACTCGGAATCCGGACGATACTTCTTGTATTCCGTCAGCCTTGCACGGTTTACTTCCTTTATCTCTTTAAGTGCATCTACATCGATACCCTCTGCATCATATATCCAGCCTGTAGAATCGCTGGCTGTCACAACCTTTGCCCCCAGCTCCTGTGCCTTTTTAATCGCATAAATAGCAACGTTGCCGGAACCAGATACCGCCACAGTTCTGCCTGCAAGCTCTTTTCCATTAATCTTAAGTAATTCCTCTGTCAGATACAAAAGCCCATAGCCTGTCGCCTCCGTTCTTGCCAAAGAACCACCATAGCTTAAGCCCTTGCCTGTAAGTACACCCTCATATAAACCGCGGATCCTTTTGTACTGCCCAAACAAATAGCCAATCTCTCTTGCACCTGTTCCGATATCGCCGGCCGGAACATCGGTATCCGCGCCAATATATTTGCAAAGTTCTGTCATAAAGCTTTGGCAGAACGCCATAACCTCTCTGTCCGATTTGCCCTTGGGGTCAAAGTCTGAACCACCTTTTCCTCCGCCAATCGGAAGGCCGGTAAGAGAATTTTTGAAAATCTGTTCAAACCCAAGGAATTTAATAATGCCCAAATTTACAGACGGATGGAGACGTAATCCGCCTTTATATGGCCCGATTGCACTGCTGAACTGTACACGGTATCCTGTATTTACATGAACCTGACCTTTATCATCTACCCATGGAACACGAAACTTAAACTGTCTCTCCGGCTCTACCAGTCTCTCAAGCAGAGCCTCCTTACGGAATTCTTCTTCATTTGCCTCTACAACAACTCTAAGTGACTCCAGCACTTCCTTTACTGCCTGGTGGAATTCTGGTTCTGCAGGATTCTTTGCCACTACCCTTTCCAGCACTTCATCAACATATGACATACTCTTTACCTCCTAATACTTTTGTCCTTTAACATTGTAAAGCATTTTGGAATAGAACACAAGAATTTTTTTGTATATTTTTATTTTTTTTTGCAATTTTAACATTTAATTCCTGCATTTTGCAACTTATTTTGTTAATGAAATCCAATAAATTCATCTGAACAATCACCATTTTTGCTGGTTTATAAATTAATCTTTGCAATTCCACTTCGGTTGAAATTTCCCGCCCATTCCTTTGTACAGTACAGAATAATGCATTCCTGATACCCGTCCCCCATAGAATACAGGCGTTTTGGATTACCTTCCTTTTCCAGCACCTGATTCATATAATCTATCATTCCTGTATCAAACCAGTCATAATATACTTTTGCGTCATATGCATATTTTGTTCCGTTATAGCAGAACTGTACCCTATGGCTCCTGGGCCCCTGCGTACCTTCCTCACTGCTTACCAATTCTCTCACCTGCGTAAGCACAAACTCTCCCTCATTAATCGAAGAAATCCCTTCCAGAAAATAGGTGTACATCTTCCCTTCGTCAAAGGCTTCCAGATCAAAACTATAAACCTGCCGGGAATCTGGCTTCCAGGTCCAATTTTCATAATCATACTTGCCCTTTCCGGCGGCGGTCAGAAGAAAGGCGGAAATCTGCGACTCATCAAGAGCCTCTGCGACTTCCTGCGGCATTGTTTCTACCATTTTTTCAATCTGTTTAATGTGATCCCCGGTGATCTCCTGAATCCCCGCTTCCTCCAACAACCTGGCATGTTCTTTTACCGTCATAGCTCTCCTTCCATAATCTCTGTGCGTTCTCCTGATTATATAACAGGCGGGAAATACGCCTCTTCCATGCTTTCCCGCCTGTTCCTCTGTGCCGTTGCCCTTAAATTTTACCGTTCTTACTTAAAATATGCTACTCCGGATTCAAATATTTTCATATCCTGCTCTCCGTAAATATTCATAGCCACCGAACGGCCGCGCCTCTCTGAATGCGCCATCTTACCATACACGCGTCCGTCCGGGCTTGTGATGCCTTCAATTGCAAGGTAGGAGCCATTTACATTCCATTCCTCGTGCATCGTGATATTCCCATTAAAATCACAGTACTGCGTTGCCACCTGGCCATTTTCAAAGAGCCTCCTAAGCTGCTCCTCATTCGCTACGAACCTTCCCTCTCCATGAGAAGCCGGATTGGTATAGACGCCGCCAAGCTCTGCCTTCGCAAGCCAAGGAGACTTGTTTGACACTACCTTCGTATATACCATCTTGGAAATATGCCTTCCGATGGTATTATAGGTCAAGGTCGGCGAATCTTCTGCCTGCCCGGTAATCCTGCCATTTGGAACAAGTCCCAGCTTCACAAGAGTCTGAAAACCGTTACAGATACCCAGCACCAGTCCGTCACGTTCATTTAAAAGCTTCTCTACTGCCTCCTTCATCTTTGCGTTCTGAAATGCTGTTGCAAAGAATTTGGCAGAACCGTCCGGCTCGTCGCCTGCGCTGAAGCCTCCCGGGAACATAATAATCTGGGACTGGCCGATAGCCTCCTCAAATACATGCACAGAATCACGGATATCTGAAGCGCTCATATTTCTAAATACCTTCACAATGGTTTTTGCACCTGCTCTTTCAAATGCCTTTGCACTGTCATATTCACAGTTTGTTCCCGGGAATACCGGAATAAATACAGCCGGCTGTGCGATTTTGTGGGTGCAGATATGGAGCTCTTTCGCATCATAGAGTCCGGTCTCTACCTTTTCATACTGCCCTTCTGCGCCGGAATTAGTAGCAAATACGGACTCCAGCGGCGCTTCCCATATATCCGCCGCCTCAAAAACAGAAATTTCCACATTTTTATAAGAAAATACTGGTTTATCCGTCACCTCTCCGATTACGGTGTAAGTGATAGAAAGCTCTCCCACTTTGTCAGCCGGAACCTCCGCAATAATATCACCAAAGGCCGGTGCAAAAAGATCCCTCTCATCTATATTGTGCTCAAGCTTTACACCCTTTGCATTGCCAAAAGCCATCTTGCTGACCGCCGCAATAACTCCGTATCTGTCAAGGGCATATGCTGATACGATTCTTCCCGCACGGATATCCTCCGTAAACTTTCCATACTGCTCCTTTACCTTTTCATATACCGGAACGTCATATGAATCTGTCAGAGTCCGAAGCCATACAAACTTATTTCCCGATGCTTTCAACTCCGGTGTAATGATATCCTTTTCTGCCGCTACATCTACTGCAAAGGAAACCAGCGTCGGCGGCACATCAATCTCCTCAAAGGTTCCTGACATACTGTCCTTACCTCCAATAGAAGGAAGTCCGAAGCCAAGCTGAGCATTATACGCGCCCAGAAGGGCAGCAAAGGGCTGACTCCATCTGTGTGGATCCTCTGTCATCCGGCGGAAATATTCCTGGAAGGTAAAGCGGATTTTTTTATAGTCACCGCCCGCTGCAACAATCTTGGCCACAGATTCCGTTATAGCATATATGGCTCCATGATACGGACTCCATGTAGACAGATATGGATCAAAGCCATAGCTCATCATTGTTACAGTATCACAGTCTCCCGTCAGAACCGGAAGTCTGGCCGTCATTACCTGTGTCTCCGTCTTCTGATACTGTCCGCCATGGGGCATAAATACAGAAGCCGCCCCGATAGAGCCGTCAAACATTTCCACAAGGCCTTTCTGAGAGCATACGTTCAAATCACTTAAAAGGGCAAGCCACTTTTCTCTTATATCAGAGACTTCTTCTCTTATCAGAATGCTGTTCTTTCTGTTTGGTATATCTACTGCAACTGCTGTTTCCTGATGTGCGCCGTTGGTATCAAGAAAGGCCCGGGAAAGATTTACAATCTCTTTTCCCCTCCAGGAAAGCACAAGCCTCGGCGCCTCCGTCACAACCGCTACTTCTGTGGCTTCAAGATTCTCTTCGTGAGCATACTTCATAAATTCTTTTACATCCTTCGGGTCTACTACAACCGCCATACGCTCCTGGGATTCGGAAATCGCAATCTCTGTTCCGTCAAGACCGGCATATTTTTTCGGCACTCTGTCAAGATCCACCCTAAGACCGTCGGCCAGTTCTCCGATTGCAACAGACACGCCGCCGGCGCCGAAGTCATTGCACTTCTTAATTAATCTGCTTACCTCTTCTCTTCTGAATAAACGCTGAATCTTACGCTCTGTGGGCGGATTGCCTTTCTGAACCTCAGCCCCGCATGTACGGGTGGATTCCTCCGTATGTACTTTCGAAGATCCCGTTGCACCGCCGCAGCCGTCACGTCCGGTACGTCCTCCGAGAAGGATGATAATATCCCCTGGGTCAGACGTCTCACGAATAACGGCACGCCTCGGAGCTGCCCCCAGTACCGCACCGATTTCCATACGCTTTGCCACATAATTCGGATGATAAATCTCTTTCACCATACCCGTTGCAAGTCCGATCTGATTACCGTAGGAGCTGTAGCCATGGGCCGCTTCTCTCACCAGCTTCTTCTGCGGGAGTTTTCCGCGCATGGTTTCTTTTACGGAAACGGTTGGATCAGCGGCGCCTGTTACACGCATTGCCTGATAGACATAGGTACGTCCGGAAAGCGGATCCCGGATTGCTCCTCCCAGGCAGGTTGCCGCACCTCCGAAAGGTTCGATCTCTGTGGGATGGTTATGCGTCTCATTTTTAAAATTTACAAGCCACTCCTCCTCTACACCGTCAACCTTCACCGGCACAACAATGCTGCAGGCATTAATCTCATCAGACTCCTCCTGATCCGCAAGTTTTCCTTCCTTCTTAAGCTTACGCATTGCCATAAGAGCCAAATCCATCAGACATACAAACTTGTCCTCCCTGCCCTTAAATATCTCGCTGTGGTCAGAAAGATACTGCTTATAGGTATCTTCCATCGGTGTCCGATAATCACCTTCACCAAAAGTCACATTGGTAAGCTCCGTAGAAAACGTTGTATGACGGCAATGATCAGACCAATATGTATCTAATACACGGATCTCCGTCATAGTAGGATCTCTGTGCTCCTCCGTCCGAAAATAATTCTGTATATGAAGAAAATCCTTAAAAGTCATGGCTAGTCCCAGAGAATGATAAAGCTCCTTAAGCTTCTCCTCCTCCATATCCTGAAAGCCTTCAAAAATAATAACATCCTCCGGTTCCGGAAATTCTTCCACAAGCGTTTCTGGCTTTTCCATACCGGTCTCTCTTGAGTCCACCGGATTAATACAGTGGGCCTTTACAGCAGCAAACTCTTCCTCCGAAACAGGACCATTCTTTCCCACTATCACATAGGTTACAGCCGTCCGGATCACCGGCTTTTCATCCTCCTTAATAAACTGTATGCACTGAACGGCTGAATCTGCACGCTGGTCAAACTGACCCGGAAGAAATTCGACAGAAAATACCCGGGAGCCCTGTGTCACAGGAAACTCCTCATGATACAGCACATCTACCGGCGGCTCAGAAAAAATCCCGCTGCACGCCTTCTCAAATATCTCATCAGAAACATTTTCTACATCATAGCGAATCAGTACACGTACGCCCTCTACATTTTTAATGCCAAGATAACTGCTGATCTCGTGCTTTAAGTCCTGTGCCTGTACGCCAAAGCCGTCTTTCTTCTCTACATACACTCGTCTTACATTACTCATACGTTTTCCTCCATGAAAGAATCTATAATAAATTTATTGTAACACATTCAACGCCATAAATAAAATTAATTTACCTCTCCTCCCTGCTTCCTTTCCGAAAGATATTTCCACACACGGAAAATGAGCCAGATACCAAAAAGAAAAGACAAAAAGATAAATGTAATCCGAATAACCATATCTGAAAAAAATCCTTCCGGCAGCATACGAATCATATAATCTTCTGCCGGATCAAAAAGCCATAAGTCGTTGGTGAAAAATATTTCATGGAAAATACGGAAACATGCCGTAAAGTCTGCCGTAAAAGCGGCTCCCAAAAATATGATAACTGCCGAAAATACTGCTAAAGCCCACGAATAGGCTTTTGTAAGAAGCAGCCGTATCCTTGTTTTTCCGCCAGCCAGGAGACTCATAATCAAAAAGCCGGCCAGAACCACAAGGGCAGTCCGAAGCTTTAGCCCTTCCAAAAATAAATTTTTCACATCCGACATATGCATACGATCCTGCTCGTTGAAAAAATCCTGTTCTTTTCCATCCACCTCTGTCATGATTGAAAGTTCATCCTTTCTGCCGATCAGGTAGTCCATCATATAATCCGTTACCTCCATAACGTCAGAAAGCTCCATATGCAGGTCTTCCGTCACATGGTATTTTTTATATAGGGATTCATAAAATCTATATTCTGGATCTCCGTAAACCGCAAGCTGAAAGCTGGTAAGAAGCGCTGCCATAATGATAAAAAACATCGCGGATACCGCCGATATTATCTGTACTTTTTTCATAATTCCTCCCGACTCATCTATAAAATCCATGGTTTTTCTATACAGACAGCATATACCTGCGGATTTCATTCTCTGTTCCGGCAAGTGAGCCCTGCACCATCTCCGGCTTTCCTCCGCCCCGCCCCTTAAATTCTTCATTTAAACGCTTACACAGAGAACGCACGTCCTCCCTGCGGCTTCCGATTACATACCGGTAACCCGACTCGTCTGTCCCTGTAAATACCGCGCAGATACCGGCTCCCCGCTTAAGAAGAAGATTCATAAGCTCTCTGGGGCCGTTCCCGGACAGTTGGTTGTCAAACACTGTCGTCACATCCGCGGACACATCAATCTCCTTTGCGCGGCAGAAAAGTATTTTCTGCTGTAGCTCTTCCACCCTTCCCTTGAGGGAAAGATGTTCATCTTTAAGATGCTCCACCGCCTCTGCAATTTCTCCGTCCTTTGCACACAGAAGTGCGGAAATTGCCCTTACGCTTTCTTCCTTTTCCCTGTGATCGAAAAGAGCCCGGAAGCCGCAGAGCATATAGATACGCTCTCCCCCTTTATAATTTACCATATTCACAAGTTTGATATTTCCGATTTCCCCTGTCTTTTTCACATGCGGCGCGCAGCAGGCGCATGTATCCACCCCCGGGATTCTGACAATACGTACCTGTCCTTTAATTTCAATCTTACTTCTGTACTCCATGTCCCCTAATTCTTCCTTAGACGGATAAAGCACCTCAACATCCAGATTCTGGTAAACAATCTTATTGGCCTCAAGCTCAATCTCTTTCAGCGCCTGTTTTGTAATCGGACCGTCAAAATCCATGGTACAGTAATCTGCACCCAGATGAAATCCCACGTTATGATAGCCAAACTTCCTGTGCACCAGTCCTGAGATAATATGTTCTCCGGTATGCTGCTGCATGCTGGAGAAACGCTTTTCCCAGTCAATATTACCATGTACCGTTTCACCCACAGAAAAGGGCCTATTTGTCATATGGTATATAACGTTCTCTTTTTCCTGCACATCACTTACATATGCGTCCCCAAGCATCCCCGTATCTGCATACTGTCCTCCTCCTTCCGGAAAAAAGGCGGTTCTGTTCAGCACTACTGCGTATCCTTTTTCCTTTGCCTCGCAGGCTGCTACTGCCGCGTCAAATTCTTTTTTATGACTGTCTAAATAATATAGTTTCTCCGTCATCCTCTACATCCTCTCCGGCGCCTCAAAACCAAGCACATCAATACAGGACTCCAGAATCTCTTTCGTGAGGATAAGCAGCGCAATATAGCTCCTTTTCATTTCCTCATTCTCCTCTGTTAAAATCTTTGTCTCATGATAAAACCGGTTGAACGCATTTGCAAGCTCATAAATATAGGCACAGATCTTATGCGGCGCAAGCTCTTCATATGCCGTTTCCATTATCTCATTATATTTCGCCGCCTCAAGCATAAGAGCCTTCTCACTTTCATTTCCTGCTTCTTTTATCTCAAGTCCGGAAAGACAGGCTCCAGCGCTTCTGTATTTACTTAAAATTGACTTGATACGGACAATGGTATATAAAATATACGGTCCTGTGTTTCCTTCAAAGGAAGTAAACCTGTCCACATCAAATACATAATCCTTTGACGCCTGATTAGAGAGATCTCCGTATTTAATAGCGGAAAGACCTACAAGCTTTGCCGTATGCCTTGCTTCCTCTTCCTCCACAGTCCGATTGTCCGTTATTTTTTTATACATTTCGTCTTCAATCTCACCAATCAGATTTTCCAGACGCATAACGCCCCCTTCTCTTGTTTTAAAGGGCTTGCCGTCCTTCCCGTTCATAGTGCCAAAGCCTAAAAATTTAAGCGCTGTCTCCTCCGGAACAATGCCTGTCTTCTTTGCCGCACGGAACACCTGTACAAAATGGAGTTCCTGCCGCTTGTCTACAATATAAACAATCTTGTCCGGTTTATAATCACGCATTCTCTGTACCAGCGTGGCAAGATCAGTTGTCCCGTACAGAGACGCCCCGTCTGATTTCTGCACCATACACGGAGGAACCTCCTTCGTGTCACTTTCTTCCTGGACGTCAATGACAAGCGCTCCCTCGTCGAAATGGGCATACCCTTCCTTTTTCAGGCGTTCAATCATATCCGGAATAAATTCCTGGGCATCAGCCTCACCCTTCCATAGATCAAATTCCACATGCAGATTGCTGTAATTTTTCTTAAGATCCGAGACAGACACATGCATAATATGCTTCCACACTGCCATATAGCCTCGGTGTCCATTCTGCAGAAGATAGGTGGCATGAAGAGCATTTTCACGATAGGCTTCATCCTCCTTCGCTCTGGCGCTTGCCGCCGGGTATATCTCCTCCAGCTCACTGATCGTAAAGGGAGCTTCCGACGGATACTCTCCCTTATAAGCTTCATCAAAATAGGGAAGCTCCGGCTTTCTTACCTTCAGTTCCGTAATAATAAGGCCCATCTGATAGCCCCAGTCTCCCAGATGAATATCTCCTAATACTTTATGTCCCATCTTTCTTGCAATACGCTTTATGCTCTCTCCGATTATGGCAGAGCGCAGATGCCCCACATGAAGCGGCTTGGCTACATTCGGTCCGCCATAATCAAGAAGAAGCATCTCAGGAGCCTTCGTCTTCTCTATTCCAAGCTCTCCGTCTTCCCTCATATCATTCAGGTATGAAGCAAGTCTTTCCTTCCGAAGTTTCATATTAATAAATCCTGGATTCACCGCCTTAATATCCTCTATATACTCACTGTCTGTAAGCTTTGACACCACGTCATTGGCTATCACGATTGGAGCCTTTCTGTAGGTTTTCGCTCCCGCCATTGCTCCATTGCACTGATATTCACACAGATCCGGACGGTTGGATAACGTAACCCGCGCCAGACTCCGGTCATATCCGGCGCCTTCAAAAGCCTCAGCCAGCTCCTCTGTAATTAAGTTAATTATTTTCTTCATATTTTTCGCCCTTTCATCCATAATATCTAATGTATTTTACCACAAGAAAAAATGATCAACAACTAATTCTTAAAACTCTTATTGCAAAATATGGCAATTGATGTTATTATATTAATAATTATTACTATTATTATTTATTAAGGAGGCATCCATGAACAAAAACGTGTTTCGTAATTTATCCTATGGAGTTTATGTAATATCTACTCTCGACGGCATGCGGCATACCGGCTGCATAGCAAACAGCGTCATGCAGATTACTTCCTCACCTGCATCTGTTGCAGTGAGTATAAACCATGACAATTACACCAATTCCTGTATTGAAAAAAGTGGAAAATTTGCAGTATCTATTCTTTCTGAAAACACAGACCCGGGAATAATTGGAACCTTCGGCTTCCGGTCCGGAAAAGATTCGGACAAGTTTGCCGGAATTAAGCATCAGGTAATTGAAGGAATCGCCATTCCTGACGACTGCTGCGGCTATATTATCTGCAAAGTTACAGGAAAACTTGAGACAGCAACTCACACCATATTTTTAGGAGAAGCGCTGGAAGGCGATACAATAGGAAATGGGCCTGCTATGACCTATGCTTATTATCACAATGTTGTAAAAGGAAAAAGTCCCAAAAATGCGCCTACTTACATCCCGGATGAGGCAGATACATCTCCGGAGACAGAAGATACATGGGTATGCAGTATCTGCCGCTATGAATATGACGGCGCCATTCCTTTTGAAGAGCTTCCGGATTCCTATGTTTGTCCTGTATGCAGACAGCCAAAGAGTAAATTCATCAGACAATAGGAGAGGTATATTATGCTTAAAATCGGTTCACATGTGAGTATGGCCGGCCGGGAAATGCTTCTTGGCTCCGCAAAGGAGGCCCGCTCCTACGGAGCTGAAACCTTCATGTTTTATACCGGCGCCCCACAGAATACAAGGCGTAAAGACATCGGCGAATTAAATATTGCATCTGCCTGGGAATATATGCGTGAAAATGGCATTAATGATATTCTTGTTCATGCACCTTACATTATTAACCTTGGAAATACTGTGAAGCCGGAAACCTTCAAGCTGGCGGTTGACTTTCTCACACTGGAAATTGAAAGAAGCGCGGCATGCCAAAGCCATACCCTCATTCTTCATCCCGGCGCCCATGTAGGAGCCGGTACGGATGCCGGAATCCGCCAGATTATAAAAGGGCTGAATGAAGTTATCTCAAAGGATATGGAGCTTCACATTGCGCTGGAAACAATGGCCGGAAAGGGCTCGGAGATCGGGCGCTCCTTCGAAGAGCTTGCGCGTATTTATGACGGTGTAACACATAATGATAAGCTGCGTATCTGCTTCGACACCTGCCATACCCATGACAGCGGCTATGATATCGCTCATAATTTTGACGGTGTGATGGAACAGTTTGACAAAATCCTCGGAAAGGACCAGATTGCTGTTTTCCATATTAACGACAGTAAGAACCCTTGCGGTGCAGGAAAAGACCGCCACGCAAATCTTGGCTTTGGTGAAATTGGCTTTGAGGCGCTTTCTTATATTGTTCACCACCCGGATTTCAGGCACATACCGAAGATATTAGAAACGCCCTATGTGCCGTCGCCGGTAAAGGAAAAGACATCCTATGCTCCTTATAAATATGAAATTGAGATGCTGCGAAGCAATCAATTCGACCCGGCGGTACAGGAAAAAATTATAACTGAAAATGAATAGCATTGTGAAAATGGGATTTTTAAGGGTCTAAAAATCCCATTTTCACCAGATTCTAACCTTTATAGGCAGAAAACTTACTTCTCCCGCTTCAAAATAAGCGACACAATCCCGCACAGAAGCCCTCCGACTACAAACACGATCCAGCAGCTTTCCCACAAATTGTAAATGAGCCCCGCCACAAGAAAAATAATCGTTGCCACAATCATGATACATCCGCACCAGACCGTAATCATCGCATTTTTCTTTCGGCTTTCCAAATCCGGACAGTTACTCTTGTTATATTTCTCCACATCATATTCATCTTTCTTCATTCCGCTATAGACAAAAATTCCTACCGCCGCTGTCACGCATACCATAAACAAACCGTAATAAAAATCCTCTGTCATGCCTGTTCGGAGAGGAAGATGTTCACCGTTCATGCCAAAAATAAACATACCTGTCAAAATAAGACCTATTGCTGTGGTTATCAACATCGGAAACCTTTTTTCAAACGCTTCTTTTTCCTCTTTTGTATAGAAATCCTGAATAAACGGATGGTTTTTCCTGTAGCTTTCATCCTGCATGCCATATGCAACAAGAATAAGAATACCTATAGTCATAATTACCCAGAATAACGTGTCCAAAAAAATCTCTCCCACCCGAAACCCAGCAAGCAGTTCGTACAGTGCGCAGGATAATATAAGAGTTGCTATTCCTCCTGTAACTCCTCTTCGAAATCTTTTCATGTGATCCCTATGGGTCTGATTATCCTCTACCTCAAGCATGCTGGCATCCTTTCTAAGCAATGTATCCATATCACAGAAAAACAGGTCGCATATCTGCAGCAGCTTATCCATCTCTGCATATGAGTTTCCCGCCTCCCATTTTGAAATAGTCTGCCTTGACACCTCCAGCCTCTCTGCCAGCTGCTCCTGAGTCATATTTTCACGCTTCCTGTAAAACTGTAAATTTTCTCCAAATAAACTCATCACTATCACCTTTCTTTATAATCTGTATTTTCCCATACGCGTTTCGGAATGCTCTTATCGTACAAAAAACTTTATGTAAAGTCCAGAAATCCTCTGTTGCTTTTCTTTCTCTTTATGTAAACTTTTGGTTGCATCCCTTGTTTTTCATGCTTCTTGTTCTGATATAGTTCTAATATACCATGATTCTACTTTTTTTAGTATTGACAAATTTTACTTTATGTATTATTGTATTATTTAGATAATACAATATATCTGGCAAAATGGCTAATGATATTACTATAATTATCATATAGAAAGGAAGTGCATTTATGCCGTGGGATCTGGATAACGACCGCCCTATTTATCTACAGCTTATGGAAAAAATCAGGCAGGATATTGTAGCCGGCTTTTATAATCCTGGAGATAAGCTGCCCTCCGTAAGAGAATTGGCTCTTAATGCTGCGGTAAACCCCAATACTATGCAGAAAGCTTTATCAGAGCTTGAAAGAAATGGACTTGTATACTCGAAACGGACAAGCGGACGGTATATTACGGAAGATGAAACAATGCTGAAACAATTAAAATCTGAACTTGCTGTTTCCCATATTCAACAATTTTTTGAGCAGATGAAACAGCTTGGCTTTGAGAAGAATGAAATTCTTTCTTTCATTCAGGAAACTTTGAAGGAGGAGGCTTAATATGACCCCTGTTTTAGAATGTAAAGGACTTTCCCAGAAATATAACAATACCTTTTACACGATCAATAATTTAAATCTTACTTTAGAGCGCGGGCAGATTGTTGGTCTTTTGGGCCCGAATGGAAGCGGAAAAACAACGCTTATCAAACTGATGAATGGACTGCTTACTCCAGCGTCCGGAAAAATTCTGATTGACGGCAGACATCCCGGAACAGAGACGAAAAGAATTGTTTCTTATTTGCCGGAGCGTACTTATCTTGATACCTCCATGAAAACAACGGATATTATCGCTTACTTTACCGATTTTTATGAAGACTTTCGTCCAGAACGGGCCTGTCAGATGCTTGCGGATATGGGCATTGATACAAATGCCCGACTTAAATCTTTGTCAAAAGGTACAAAAGAAAAAATCCAGCTTATTTTAGTCATGAGCCGTGACGCCATGCTTTATATTCTGGATGAGCCCATCGGAGGCGTGGATCCGGCGGCAAGAGACTACATTCTTCGTACAATTCTTATGAATTATAACGAAAATGCAACGATACTTTTATCCACACATTTGATTCAGGATATTGAAAACGTTCTTGACCGGGTAATTTTTCTTCAAGGCGGAAGGACTGTCTTAAATGCCACGGTGGATGAAATCCGCATGGAACAAAAAAAATCTGTAGATATATTATTCCGGGAGGTATTTAAATGTTAGGAAAACTTATAAAATATGATTTAAAGGCTGTAAACCGGTATTTGATCATTATACATGCATTTTTAATTCTGGCTTCTGTTTTCATGCGCATTTTCTTGACCGGACGCCTCTTTGCAGAAGGAATAGATTTTGACAACCAGAAAACTGCCGTCTATTTCATCTTGTTTTTTACAGCATTTGTTTTGCTTATCGGTGCAATTGCTTTTGCCACGCAGCTTATTATCGCTATGCGGTTTTACAAAAATCTTTTTTCTGCGGAAGGCTACTTAACACATACTCTGCCGGTTACTACCGGGGAACATCTACTGTCAAAAACAATTTCCGGATGTATATGGGGAATAATCAATGTGATTTTCTTTCATATATCCATACTGATAGTAGCTGCAACTCCATACACAATAGATCTTTTTGTTAAAAATAGCTTCAAAATACAGGCAGAACTTGGATTTACAGACGAATCCTCCTCCCTATCAATAACAGGATTCCTCCTTCTTTATCTTGCGGTGTGTCTCATTAGTGTAGTTACAAACATTGTTTTATTTTATGCTTCTATTGCCATAGGACAATTGATCTACAGCCACAAGATTCTCGGCGCTGTTGCGGCATACTTTGTAATCAGTACTGTATTTTCACTGGTAGCTCTTATCTTGATGGCTTTTTCCGGCCTTTTGGGCGCCTCTATGCATCCTTCAGACTCCTTTAACTTCATAAATTACATGGGCGGCTCCTTAAAGCTGAATGGAATTTTTGCGGTTATTCAAATAGCCCTTTTATATCCTGCGACTTATTATATTATGAAGAAGAAAATCAATCTTGACTAACGGAAAGCCAGGGACTTCTGCCGCGTAAAACGCGGCAGAAGTCCCTTTATTCTTCTTCCCAGAAATTAATTATTTTTTCCGCTGCATTACCTACATGACACACAGATATATTTTCCCACTCTCTGGGAAATGTTTCCCGATATCTTATATCCAGAAATCTTTCATCTAGTAAGAGAATCACTCCCTTATCTTCTTCTGTTCTGATTACCCTTCCTGCCGACTGCATCACCTTATTCATCCCCGGATACAGATATGCATAATCAAATCCCCGGACGCCTTGGGAATCAAAATAATTTTTTAAAAGCTCCCGTTCTGTGCAGACCTGGGGAAGCCCCGTTCCGATAATTATGGCGCCGATAAGCTTATCCGCCGTCAAATCAATTCCTTCGGAAAAGATCCCCCCCATCACACAGAATCCAATAAAGCTATGCTCTCTTGTCTCCTCAAAATTTTCCAAAAATATTTCTCTGGCTTCCTCAGTCATGTACTGGGACTGCATGACATATTCAATCTTCTTTCTCTCCGCTCCCGATGAATTCCTTGAAAGAAGAAAGAGGAATGTATCATAAACAGCCTCCATAAATCGATAGGATGGAAAAAAAGCAATGTAATTTCCTGTTTTTGCGTCTGCCGTCTCAAGCAGGTATCTGGCATACCGCCTATACATATCTTCTCCTCTTCTTGTATATCTGGTGCTGACATCACTTCCGGTAAGAAGCAGCCTTTTTCTCGCATCAAAGGGAGATTCCGCATAAATAGCATAATCCTTTGGTTCTGTACTTAAAAGCTTTTTATAATAATGAATCGGCAAAAGTGTTGCGGAGAAAAATACAGTACTATTACCTTTATCCAGAAACTTCTTAAGATTATTCGCTGGATTTACACAAAACAGCCGCAGCTTAAAATGCTCTTTCTCCTCAAACTCCGAATAAATCACGTAGTTCTTATCCATACATTCATGTATTCCTACAAACATACGTACATTAAAATAAAAGTCCAACACTTCCTTCCGTATCTCCTCCTTTTTACATTCCTCAAGAAAGCGTTCAAGCTCCGCCATTACTCTCAGAAACTTCAAGTATATATGAGAAACGCTGTTAAGCACTTTACAGCCATCACATTCCCTCTTAAGTGCAAGGAGACCCTGATTGCAGTCGTTAAGCTCCTTCGCAAGCCTCGCGTCCTCTGTTTTTATAAGGCGTTTTATTTTCAGCACATCCTCCTTATAAATATGTGCACTGTACATCTCCCTCCCCCGTTCGACCAGGTTGTGGGCCTCGTCAACCAAAAAAAGGTATTCACCCTTTACTCCTTCTCCAAAAAATCGGCGCAAATGGGCATTAGGATCAAATGCATAATTATAATCACATATTACTGCATCCACCCATGTAGACACATCCAGGCTCATCTCATGAGGACAGACCCTGTACTTTTTTGCCTGCTCCTCCAGAACCTCCCGGCTCATCTCGTCAGAGGCTGTAAGAAGCTCGTAAACTGCGTCATTCACCCGATCATAATGTCCTTTTGCATAAGGACAGTACTCTGGATTACAGTTCGTCTCCTCACAAAAGCAGATTTTCTCCTTTGCCGTCAGCACGATCACCTTCATGCGGAGCGCCTGCTCCTTTAATTTATCAAAAGCCTGCAGCGCCGCCGTACGGGTAATGGTCTTCGCTGTCAGATAAAAAATCTTATCCCCCAGTCCCTCCCCTACCGCTTTTACCGCTGGAAACAATGTTGCAATCGTCTTTCCGACTCCTGTCGGCGCCTGTATAAACAGCTTCTTCTTCCTAAGAATGGTCCGGTATACAGAAGTTACCAGATTTTTCTGTCCTTCCCTGTATGTAAATGGAAACTCTACACTTTTAATGGAAAGATTTCTTTTTTCTTTCCATTGCAGCTGATACCTTGCCCACTTTTCATATTGCCCTACAAGTTCTTCAAACCACGCCCCAAGCTCGTCATACGCGTATACATTCTGAAACCGCTTTATATCCTCTGTCTCCATATTACAGTAAGTCATCTGAACCCCTATTTCGGCAAGCCCATGCTGGGAAGCATAAATATATGCATAGCATCTGGCCTGTGCAAGATGTACTTCTGCCGGTTTTTCCAACGTATGAAGCTCTTTTAACACTCCCTTAATTTCATCAATAACGACTCCCCTCTCCGTCTCTATAATCCCGTCCGCCCGACCTTCCAGAAGCATAGTATACCCTCTGCAGGGGATCTCATATTTCAGGGAAACCTCTGCATGATATTCTGCACCCATTCTGCGCTGTATCTTTCTGTGTATTTTACTTCCCAGCTGCATTGCGTCCTTATCTGCGGCGGCAATTCTGTTGTCTATATCTCCCGAGCGCAGAATAAACTCCACAAGACTGCGCACAGAGATCCGTATTACCGGCTCCTTTATATCCATGATACCTTTTCTCCAGTTTTAAAAGATATCTTATTATACCACACTCTCCATCTCCAGCATATCCCCTCTGTAGCGAAGGGGAAGATGGTTAAGCTGACATTTGGGATTTGTTCTTGATTCAATTGCAATTGTCCTGACAAAGCTTTTCCAGAGCCTTGCATATTCCGTCTCCTTATCCGACACTCTGGATACAAATGACTGATCGATAATCTCATTCCACACAAGGACCCATTTTTTCCCCTTCTCATGTACCACAAACATCTGGTGCGTTTTATCATAAATCATCCAGTTTTCAAGGGGCAGCCGGTCTGCAAAGTGTGGTGCAAGACAGGTAAGCACCTGATTCTTCGGCGTGATCTCCGAATACAGCACTCCGTTCATAAGCTCCTTAAATCTCAAAAAGCCTTTGTAGCTGTGAGCCTCGCCTCCTACATTCCTGCTGAGCCTGAACACCTTTTCCACCTTCGGGTGGCTTAAATGCTCCATAATCCTCGTACTGTCCGGAATCTCTCTGGCAGCAAGTATTGTACCCAGAATGGCGTCTCCTTTCTCTGCATCCTCGGAAAGCGACGCGTGGTACAAATCCCACCAGGCCTTCCTCCCAAGATGCTTTTTTATCAGATTTTCTACCGCCTGTGCCTTGCGTTCGGTCTCTTCAACCTGCCGGTACTCACAGAAGAGCTCCTGCTCCAATGCTTTTTTTAGGGCAATCCCGCAGTTCCCCCCGCTATCCTTTTCCTTCCATGCGTCATAGACTGCGGAAAAGATTCCCGCTATCGTATCATTGCATACATAAATAGTTTTCATAACGAACCGCCTGCTTTTTCATAAAACATGCCTCCAAATTTCACATCATCAAATAAGGATAACTGCCGATATCCCATATTCTTTATCTCTTCAGGCAGCCGCTCTCTCACATTCAAAAGATTTCTTGTAATATAATCCTCTTCAAGCTTTGTCGGATACATCATCCTTCCGCTGCAGGTGATAAAATACATAGCCCGCTTAAGCACAACTCCCATCTTCTGTAGGTCGGAAAACTCCAGCACCCCGAGCCTTCTTGCTTTCACGATACGCACTGCCGACTTATACCCAAGTCCCGGAACCCGAAGCAGCATCTTATAATCAGCACGGTTAATTTCCACCGGAAACTGTTCCAGATGCTTAAGAGCCCAGTTGCATTTTGGATCAAACATCACATTAAAGTTCGGATTTTCCTCCGACAAAAGCTCTGACGCCTGAAAATGATAGTACCGAAGAAGCCAGTCCGCCTGATAAAGCCGATGCTCTCTAAGAAGAGGCGGCCCCTCATCCGTTTTTGCCGGAAGCGCTTTATCTTCATTTACATGGACGAACGCAGAGTAAAACACTCTTTTGAGCTCAAACTTCTGATACAGGGATTCCGCCACCTGAATAATCTGGTAATCCGTTTCCGGCGTCGCACCGATAATCATCTGGGTGCTCTGTCCCGCCGGAACAAATCTCGGTGCATTGCGGTAAAGGGCAAGTTCCTGCTTATTTTCTGCCATCTTGTTCTGCACAAGACGCATAGGCGCCAAAATATTCTTTCTGGACTTATGGGGCGCCAGGATCCTTAAACTGTCTGCTGTCGGAAGCTCCAGATTCACACTCATCCTGTCCGCTAAAAATCCCACTCTCCGTATCAGCTCCAGATTTGCTCCGGGAATAGCCTTCACATGAATGTATCCCTGAAAATTATGTTCCCTGCGAAGCTTATAAAGTGCTGCATAAATCAATTCCATGGTATAGTCCGGGCTCTTTAAAATACCTGAGCTTAAAAACAAACCCTCAATGTAATTCCTCCGGTAGAATTCCATTGTAAGCGTACAGATCTCATCTGGTGTAAAAGAGGTCCGGATTACATCATTGCTTCTTCTGTTAATACAGTATTTACAGTCATAGATACATTCATTGGTGAACAGAATCTTTAGAAGGGAAATACATCTGCCGTCTGCTGAAAAGCTGTGGCAGATTCCCGACTGCTCACAGCTTCCCATACCTGTCCCGTCTCCCTTGCGCGCAGTACCGCTGGAAGTGCATGCAACGTCATACTTGGCGGCATCTGTCAGTATATTTAATTTTTCATATAATGACATAGATTCCTGAATATACATAGCTGTTTCCTTTTTTATTTCAAACATTCGTTCGATACATTCATTATATATTCAAACATCCGTTCTGTCAAGTCTTATTTAAAAATTTGTATCTTCTTTTCTATACAAGTTTTATTTTAGTTTTATCTCATAGTTTTTCATCTGAAAATGGTTGATTATCTCAAAAAAGCCTTGATTTACGGGCATACACGCAGGATTTCAAGCTGAATTTACTACCAATTTACTACTTTTGAGGGAAAGAGCCTTGATATGCCGCCCGGAACCCTGCCAGCCCAGCCACCAGCACACAGCATTGAGAAAGAATAAATGAAAACTGAATACGACGCAAACGCGGCGTTTCTCTATCCCAACACGGGAGAACAGGAACGCCGCTTTTTTTATGC
>CAOJQZ010000003.1 GCA_948441955.1 uncultured Lachnospiraceae bacterium
TTTTCTAACCTTCTAAAGCAGGACTTTCGGTCAGAGGGAAAAAATAGGATATGGTTTACCGATTTTACCTATATCAGGCTATCGAATGAAAAAATGAGATATAATTGCAGCATTTTGGATTTATATGACCGTTCCATAGTTGCAAGTGTGAATGGAGAACTCATCAATACGGAGCTGGCAAAGGAAACCCTGGAGAAGGCGCTAAAGTCAGAGAAGCCCAAGGAGGGGCTGATTCTGCATAGCGACCAAGGGTGCCAGTATACGTCTTGGGAATTTGTATCATACTGTAGAGAGAAAAAGATCATACAGAGTATGAGTAAAGCAGGACGTCCCTATGACAATGCACCTATGGAAAGATTTTATAACACCCTAAAAAATGAACTTATTTACCCTAATCATTTTTATACAGAATCAGCATTAGATGAAGCATTAAGCCGTTATGCATTTGTATGGTACAAGCATATCCGTCCCCATTCGTATAATTGCGGACGAACTCCATTTGAAGTACGAACTACTAGATGATTTTTCGAACAAAGTCTTACAAAAATGCTTGACCACTACATAATTGGTTAAGTTATTCTGGATAAAGGCAACTATATTGTTCTTTTGCGTTATCTCACATGAGCAAACCGAGAGGGCAAATGCGGTATGGAAAAGTGTAAAATATGGGAGAAGATAAAAAACTGGAAGAGCCGCCAGAAAAAGGAATAATGGCAGAGTTTAAGCATTTTAACATGATATGAGATAACTATGTCGAAAAAGAGCATAGAAAAAGGGAGGATTGTGTGTTAAGATACTTTACAGAAATCAACATATAACTCGAAGTTTGTGAAGCTGAATTAAATTTTAATACTGACAAATACAAAGGAGAATGTTATGGCAAAAAATATTGAACCAAAGCTCAGGAAAATCGGAGAATATCTTAAATTAGAAGATGATACTGTTTTTACAATTCCGGAGTATCAGCGTGCATATTCATGGAGGGTGGATCATTGTGATAAATTATGGCAGGATATTGTAGATTATATTGCGAGTGAAAGTAAGGATAGATATTTCTTTGGGACAATAATTATTAATTGTCAGGAAAACGATACAAAATTAGGACTTATAGATGGTCAGCAAAGGACAACTACATTTTTATTGCTGCTGAAAGCATTACTTACCTGTATTAATGCTGAAATTGAGAAAACAGATTTGGATGATGAATCCGAGAGTTTGTGTAATGGGCTAAAAGAGCGTAGAAGAATTATAATGGGAATATTGTATAAGGCAGAAACAGAAGAAATTTCTGACAAACCGGATAGAGAAAAGGATTACGAGATTTATAAAAAGACTGCCATATTAGAAAATTATTCCATAAATGAAAGATATAAAACGGAACTGAAAACAATACTTCAGACCGTTGATTATAAAGAAGCTAAAACCAATGTCATTAAAATACCATATAAGCAGAAAGATAATAAATATACAAATTTCTTTCGCAATTTTAAATATTTTTATGAAACGGTTAGTAAATTGTCAGCATCCCAATTAAATAGAATTACGAAAGCAATCACAAATAGTTGTGAAGTTATAGAGATTAAAAGCTGGCAGGTTGAACAAGCAATTACAATGTTTAATTCTCTAAATTCCGATGGTCTTCCGCTTTATGACGCTGATATTATCTCAGCAAAGCTGTATGCTGCTGCAGAGCAGATGAAAAGAGATAAAGAGTTTAATGAATTGTGGGAAGAACTATTAAATCAAATAGATATTTTAAATAAAATGGGTGTTGCAGATATTGATTCTATTTTAATGCAGCAAATGTATTATGAGAGAGCCGTAAGGAAAGATATTGTGACTGAGTCTGGCTCAGTGAATGTAACCACTCCTGGTTTGAGAAGATATTTTACCGAGATTAACAATGAGTTAATAAAACATCCCTTTGAATTATGTAATGGTATGATTAATTTAGCTAAAATATGGAAGAAGGTATCAAATTATCCAATTGCTCAGGTACTGTTTAAGTTTAATGAAAACACGAAATTATTTTTAGCAAGTTATTTCTACAGGTTTAAGGAGGAAGAAATTTCTGAAGATAAAGTCGAGACAATATTTGAGAGTATATTGAGATTGTTTGCTGTTATGGAATTGGTTGATACGGGATATTCTAGTAAAAATTTTAAAACATTCCTCTTCAGGGAAGAGGTTAAGTTTGTAGATAAAGCTGTCACAGAGGAGGAGATAAAAACAGATTTTGACAACCATATCAGAGAAAATTGGAATGAAGAGTTAATAAAAAATGAGGTCTTAGATTATGATAAGAACAGTCTTGTGTATTTAAATGAATACTTATTTGCAAAGGAAAAGGGAAAAAAGTTTAAATTAAGTGATAAACCGGATATTGAACATATAATGCCTACTAGTGGAAAGAATAATCAAGAAATTCGCAGAGATGCAGGTATTAATAATGAAGATGAGTTTAAAAGTATTGTAAATAAACTTGGGAATAAAATTTTATTAGAAGAAAAGATTAACAGAACACTTGGAAATGAATGGTTTAGAACAAAGGTTTCTACATATTTAAAAGACAAAACAGGATATATTGATAGCGTTTATCCAATTGCATGTGAGTTAGTTTCCAAATATAAAAATGAGAGTAAAGCATATTGGAAAAAGGAAGACATTCTTAAAGCAACTGAAGAAGCCTGCGAAAGAATTGTGAAGTTCATTTTTAAAAATTAAACTGAGTAAATCGATCGCTATACTATGGATCAGGCGATTGCTAAGGAGCCAGCACCGTATGGCGGAAAAGAGAGGTGGAATTGAAGAAAATGGGACGTATTAAATTAATTATTCCAACAGAAGAATATGCAGAACAAGTAATGGCTTATAGAGAAATGTTTTTGAAGAATGGCGACAGTTTCGACGGATGCGCGGGACTGGAGGATGTGGGAAGCTATGAAGAGTGGTTTGATTTTGAGAACAGGCTGTCTGCAAAATTTGGTGATGCTTATGTCCCCTCTACAGTTTGCCTTGCGGTCAGAAAAGAAGATCATAAGCTGGTGGGAATGATTGATTACAGACATAAATTGTCTGATTTTTTACTGCGCTTTGGAGGAAATATTGGATATAGTGTACTGCCTTCAGAACGAGGAAAGGGCTATGCAAAAGAGATGCTGGGGCTGATGATAGAGAAGTGCAGAGAATTTGGCGCAGATAAAGTTCTGGTGACCTGTGAAAAAGCGAATGTGGCTTCTGCCAAAACGATTATTGAGAATGGAGGGGCGCTGGAAAATGAAGTGCCGGATGAAGCAGGACTGAGTAAATGCGGTATTATTCAAAGATATTGGATTGATGTACGATAGAAGGACATGGAGGAACCGGAGGGAAAAACTGCCGGTTCCTTTTTATTTAAAAGTAATGAAAATAAATGACAATAATGATTGACAAAAAGTTTAATGGTAGTATAATATATTCAGCGCAAAAAAGTTTAGTATAAAATTATTTTTAGTTTATAAATATTGCGAGTTGACGAGAAGGGACAGACTTTTATGGAACAGGAATATGTGAATGAGCACATAGGCAGAAAAATTAAGGATCTGAGGAACAGAAATGGACTTACACAGCAGGAGCTGGCTGACAGGACAGAGCTGACGAAGGGCTTTATCTCCCAGCTGGAGAGGGGGCAGGTATCCCCGTCTATTGTGACCCTTCTTGATCTGATTGAATGTCTGGGAACCACTGCTTCAGACTTTTTCAAAGAAACAGAAGAAGAGCATGTCGTATTTTCAGAGGAAGGTTTTTTTGAAAAGGTGGATGATGCAGGAAACAGCATTCAGTGGATTGTTCCGACGGCGCAGAAGTATCAAATGGAACCACTAATGGTGAGAGTAGAGCCCTATGAATCTTTAGAGGAGGATAAGCCTCATGACGGAGAGGAATTTGGATACCTGATATCGGGACGGCTTAAGCTTCATCTTGGGGATAAAGTTTATCAGGTGAAGGCAGGCGAGAGCTTTTACTATGCTGCAAAATGCAGGCATCGTATTGAGAATTCAGGCGGCAGACCGGCGAAGTTTATCTGGGTCAGCACGCCGCCTACATTTTAGTAAGAGATAAAACAGGGGGAAAAGATGGAACACACGACAAACATTATTGAATTAAAACATATTACAAAAACTTATGAGGATGGATTCAGCGCAGTATCAGATTTTAACCTGAAAGTGAAAAAGGGGGAATTCATCACATTTTTAGGGCCCTCTGGATGTGGGAAGACAACAACCCTTAGAATGATTGCCGGCTTTGACCTTCCGACAGAGGGAGAGATTTTATTAAACGGGGAGCCCATCACAGAGCTTCCGCCGAACAAGAGGCCGATTAATACTGTATTTCAAAGATATGCATTATTTCCGCATATGAATATATATGAAAATATTGCTTTTGGATTAAGACAGAAAAAGACGCCGGAGGACATGATTGTAAAAAAGGTCAGGAAGGTTTTGGAGCTGGTGGATCTGGAAGGATTTGAAAAGAGGAGCATTGATACGCTTTCCGGGGGACAGCAGCAGAGAGTGGCCATTGCAAGGGCGGTAGTGAATGAGCCGCAGATACTTCTTCTTGATGAGCCTTTGGGAGCGTTGGATCTTAAAATGAGAAAAGAAATGCAGTTTGAGCTGAAGGAGATGCATAGAGAGCTTGGTATAACATTTATCTATGTTACCCATGATCAGGAAGAAGCGCTTACCATGTCAGATAAAATTGTTGTTATGGCAGAGGGGAAGATGCAGCAGATTGGCACGCCGGAGGATATATACAATGAGCCTGCAAATGCTTTTGTGGCTGATTTTATCGGAGACAGTAATATTTTTAACGGGATTATGACAGGAAAGTTTAAGGCTCGTTTCTGCGGCGGGGAATTTATATGTGTGGATGATGTGGAGGAAGGAACGCATATTACGGCGGTAGTACGCCCGGAAGACGTTATCTTGACCTCACCGGAAAAAGGCAGGATCAAGGGAATTGTAACCTCTGTGATCTTTAAAGGAATGCATTATGAGATTACCGTGGAATCCGGGAAAAATGAGATTGTTGCCCAGTCCGTAAATTCCGCGGCTACAGGGGAGCATGTGGGAGTCCAGGTAGAGCCGGACAATATCCATATTATGATCGCGGAGGATCATACGAATATATTTGCAGCGGAAATTAATAAAAACGGTGAGCTTGCATATAACGGAACGGTTCTCCCGGTTCCTCTAACCAGTATTATAAAGGGGAGCAGGCAGGAAGAGGACGGCACGCTTCTTGATGCGTCTGGTTCAGAGCTTGATTTAAACAAAATAAGAATTAAGATTTCCATTAAGCCTCAGGATATTGAGCTGACAGATGAGCAGGAAGAAGGGCTTGTACAAGGGTGTATCAGTAATCTGATCTATAAAGGTGACCATTATAGTTATGTTATTCATACGGATTTGGAGCAGGATTTTGTGGTGGATGATGAGTATCTTTGGAATATGGACGATCAGGTGGGACTTTTAATGCCGGTAGAAAAGATGGTTTTTACTGTTAAGAAATAGGAGGGATATGCATGCATAAATATTTGCTGTCCAGGAAGAGTCTGGGAATTCCATATGTACTTTTTCTGCTGCTTTTTGTTTTAGCTCCGCTTTTGGTTCTGCTTTACTATGCATTTACAAATGGACAGGGGGAATGGACTGCACTGAATCTGACGGGCTTTTTTTCAGACCCCAATACATTAGGAACGCTTTGCTACAGCTTTGCTGTTGCGGCGGTTACGACTTTGGTCTGTCTGCTCCTTGCATATCCGGTGGCTTATATTCTTGCAACCAGCAGACTTCGGGCGAAGTCTGTGATCGTCATGCTGTTTATTATGCCGATGTGGATTAATTTTTCTCTAAGAATTACAGCGTTAAAGGAGATTCTTACATGGGCTGAGGGAAGCCTTGCCTATTATCCGTTTCTTAATACAGTGCTTGGCATGAGCTATGACTTCCTGCCATTTATGATACTGCCTATTTATACTACGATTTCAAAGCTTGACGGAGCGCTTCTGGAGGCGGCGAGAGATTTGGGAGCAGGGGAATTTCAGGCATTTTTAAAGGTGACGCTGCCGCTGTCGTTTCCGGGTATATTAAGCGGAATATCTATGGTGTTTTTGCCGGCGATGACAAATTATGTTGTACTGGATATGCTGTATAACAGTACGTATATTATGGGCAGTCTGATTGGAAGTTATTTTGCGGCATATAATTGGAACGGAGGTTCTATGATTGCATTGATTCTTCTGGGAATTGTCTGTCTGTTTACATTTATGACAAGAGGTATGGAAGAGGAAAACATGAGAGGAGGGGCTTTGCTGTGATGAAGAAAGTGTGGAAAAGTATAATCATTGTTTTTGTCCTGTGTTTTTTATATCTGCCGATCCTTGTTCTGGCTGTATACAGTTTTACGGACGCTGCGAATATTGGAGCGGTTCGGGGCTTTTCTGTGCATAATTATGTGACCCTTTTCACAACGCCGGAGTTAGTAAAGATGATTTTCGGAACCGTGCTGCTTGCACTTGCATCGGCGCTTCTGGCAACCCTTCTTGGGACACTTGGTTCTATTGGGGCTTTTTACTCAAAAAAGGGGATGGCATCCGTTATTCATACATTGAATCAGGTGCCGGTTGTGAATGCGGATGTTGTAACAGGATTTTCTATCTGTATTCTTCTGGTAGTTGTCTTTGGAATTAATAAAGACACCTTTATTCCGCTGGTAGCAGGGCATGTGACCTTATGTGCTCCCTTTGTGTTTCTTTCGGTAGCTCCAAAGCTTAATCAGATGGATTCAAGCATTTATGAGGCAGCTCTGGATCTTGGGGCCACACCCTTTACAGCGCTTATAAAAATTGTGATTCCGCAGATATTTCCAGGGATTGTCTCTGGCTTTGCGCTGGCAGTTACCCTTTCTCTGGACGATTATTTCGTGGCTACCTATACAAAGCCGGCAACTTTTGATACGATCAGTACTTATGTGGTAAATGCAACAAAGGGGGCCCAGACAACGATAAAAACTGCTCTGTGGGCATTATCTACAGTCATCTTTTTTCTGGTAGTTTTGTTTACTATATTTATGAATGTACGGGCCGTAAAGCAGGTTCAGGAAAGGAATGGCATATGACGATAAAAAGGAAAAGGACAGTCATCTTTTGTTTTATAAGCTGTGCGGCGCTGTTCCTGTCTGTAGTTTGTCCAGTGACAGCCGGCGCTGCAGAAGAAAAAGAGGTAACCTTACGGATATGCAACTGGGAAGAATATATTGATCTTGGAGACTGGTCTGAGGAGGATACGATAGATTTAGAGAGCGGGGATATTATTGGAGAAAATTCTATGGTGGAGGACTTTACGGACTGGTATTACGAGAACTATGGAGTCAGAGTAAAGGTAGAATATTCTACCTTTGGCACCAATGAAGACCTTTATAACATGCTCTCTCTGGGAGATACTTATGATTTGGTGTGCCCCTCAGAATATATGATTATGAAATTAATGACAGAAAATCAGCTTGTACCGTTGTCGAAACATTTTTTTGATACTTCTGACAGGAATAATTATTATATAAATGGTGTGTCGCCCTATATTCGTTCGATTTTTGAAAATAACAAAATAGAAGGAAAACCCTGGAGTGATTACGCGGCAGGATATATGTGGGGAATTACAGGAATTGTGTATAATCCTGAGATTGTAAAGGAGGAGGATGCTTCAAGCTGGAAGATATTAAATAATCCTGCATACTACAGACAGATTACGATTAAAGATAATGTAAGGGATTCCTATTTTGCGGCAGTAGGCGCTATCAAGTCAGAACTTCTGACTTCCGAAGAATTTTTACAGGATCCGGATTACCTTGAAAACTTGGAAAGAGAGATGAATGATACTTCCGAAGGTACGCTGGCTATGGTCCAGGAATATCTTCAGGATGTCAAAAATAATGCCTATTCCTTTGAAACAGATTCCGGAAAAGCAGATATGGTTACAGGAAAGGTGGCGGCAAACTATCAGTGGTCCGGAGATGCGGTGTATACGATGGATGAAGCAGATGAGGAGGATTTCCCTTTGGCATTTGCCGTGCCGGAGGAATCTACAAACATTTATTTTGACGGCTGGGTAATGCTCAGAGATGGAATTGAAGAAGACGCTGCAAAGCAGCATGCAGCGGAGGCATTTATTAATTTTAATTCCAGAGCAGATAATGTAATTCGTAATATGAATTATATCGGATATACATCTGTGATTTCCGGCGGCAATGACAAACGTGTTTTTGAATATGCAGACTGGTGCTATGGTGCGCAAGAAGACGAGAAGAATGTATCGGAATATGATCTGGGATATTTTTTTGCCGGAGAGGAAGGCAGCGAATATATCATTACTGCGCCTTCCGATCAGGTATATCGGCAGCTGTTTTCCCAGTACCCTTCTCAGGAGGCGATGTCAAGGGCATCCCTGATGGTATGCTTTGACGATGAACAGACACAGGCGATTAATCAGATGTGGATTAATGTAAGATGCTGTAATATTCATGATATACCGGCATGGAGCTGGGCGGCTGCCGGAATTGTAGCCGGAGTTTTAATTACGGCAGGAGGGAAGAAGGCAATTGGAAAAAGAGGATATTTTTCTTGGGAAAGCAAAGTTTGAGGACTGGAAGGCAATGTACAGAAATGTCTGGTCAAGGCCTGAGGCCGCCCGGTTTATGATGTGGCAGGTGACAGAAAGCGAGGAGGAAGCAATGGAACGGATGAAAAGAACGATTCTGTTTCAGGAATCCCATGACACGTACCTTGTCTATGAAAAAAAGAGCGGTCAGGCAATTGGATTTGCAGGCGTAGGAAAAATTGGCCCAGGGCTCTATGGAGAAATGGGGATTGCTCTTGGTCCGGAATTTGTGGGAAAGGGGTATGGCAAGCAGATTTTGTATCTGCTTATTGAATATTGCCGGAATTTTCTTCACGGGAAAGAATTTTTCTATCATACGCAGGCAGATAACGAAGCTTCAAAGGCTTTAGCTCTATCCTGCGGGCTTACTTACCGCTATTCCGAGTATAAGAGGGATCTGAAAAATGGAGGGGAATACGAACAGGAGATTTATAGCATCAAGCTGGAGCCGTAAAGAACGGCGGTATAAGGGTTGCATTATTCCCTTAAAAGGTATAGAATTCTACTAGATACAGAAGACGAGATTGATGGAGGTACAAGATGAAGGTTGCAATTATCACGGCAAGCACTGCAGTTTATAAAGAGAGAGAAGAGAACCAGAGCGGTGAAGTAATCCGCCGGATGGCAGAGGATGCCGGCATGGAGGTTGTATTTATGAAGGCGCTTCCGAACGACAGGAAAGTATTATCTACTGTATTTCAGAGAATGGCAGACAATCATCTGGCGGATTTGATTCTTACAACAGGCGGCGCCGGCTGTGCACCGGAGGATTGTACACCGGAGGCAACGCTGGATGTTGTTGACAGGCAGATAGTTGGTATTCCGGAGGGAATGCGCGCCCATATGCTTTCTATGACAAAACGTACTATGCTGAACAGAAGCGCGGCAGGTATCAGAGGCGATGTTTTGATTGTAAATCTTCCTGGAAAAGCCGGTGCGGTAAAGGAATGCCTTAGCTATATTCTGCCGGAAGTTATGCATGCGGTAGAAGTGATTAAAGGAGAAGCGTAAATATGCAGGTGAGTATCTACACAGACGGGGCGGCCAGGGGAAATCCGGATGGGCCTGGAGGGTACGGCACAGTTTTAGAATATGTAGACGGTAAGGGAGAACTTCATGTAAAGGAATTGTCTCAGGGGTACAAAAAAACAACAAATAACCGTATGGAGCTGATGGCGGTTATCGCAGGACTGGAGGCGTTAAATCGTCCGTGTGATGTGAAGCTGTATTCAGATTCCAAGTATGTGGTTGACGCGTTTAACCAGAAGTGGATTGACGGATGGATTAAAAAAGGCTGGAAACGCAGCGGGAATGAGCCTGTGAAAAATATAGATTTGTGGCAGAGGCTTTTAAAGGCAAAAGCAGCGCATAATGTAACATTTCACTGGGTAAAAGGCCACGATGGACATCCACAGAATGAAAGGTGCGATGAGCTGGCAACAGCAGCAGCGGATGGAGAAGAGCTTGCGGACGACGTGTTGGGGACGTAGTATTTTTAAAAATACTACGTCCCAGATTGAAAATACCCTGTCCCCAATGTACAAGTAAAACAAGTAATCGCAGATGCAGGAGCTGAAAAGCAGCAGATGAGGAAAGTCCGGGCTTCACAGGGCAGAGTGCCGGATAACGTCCGGTGGAGGTGACTCCAAGGCCAGTGCAACAGAAATGTACCGCTTATGCCGCATGGCATAAGTAAGGGTGGAAGGGCAGTGTAAGAGACTACCGCCTTGTCGGTAACGACAGGGGCACATGTAAACCCCACTCGAAGCAAGACCGGATAGAGGCTGTGTGGCGGCCCGTCACGTCTCAGGTAGGTCGCTAAAGTCCGCTGGCAACAACGGATATAGATAGATGATTACTCAACGACATAACCCGGCTTATCGTTTTGCTTGTACATTGGGGACAGGGTATTTTTAATCTGGGACACCGTAAAATCAATCTGGGACGTAGTATTTTTAAAAATACTACGTCCCAGATTGGCAGATTGGCATTAGTTAGCGGCGTCTTAGACGTCCATCATATTTTTGTTCGCAATATTTACAGCGGTATATTTCATGTTCCGGATCTGTCAATACAAAGATGTGGTCCAGTTCCTGCTCAATGGAAGTGATGCACCGCGGGTTTTTGCATTTGATTACGTTTTTTATCTCATGAGGAAGGTGAAGGTCCCTTTTTTCCACAACTACCTCATCCTTTACAATATTTATTGTAATATTGTGGTCTATAAAGCCTAAAATATCGAGATCCATAAAATCTATCGGACATTCGATTTTCATAATATCCTTTTTCCCCATTTTACTGCTTTTGGCGTTTTTGATGATTGCGACGCAGCAGTCAAGCGTATCAAGATGCAGATATTTATAAATATCCATACTCCGTCCGGCCTGAATATGGTCGAGCACGAAGCCCTCGGAGATACGGCCGACATTTAATGTATTTTCTACCATGATTAATTCCTCCTGTATCGTTTATACTTCTATATTTAATAAGGTTATGATCAGGGCCATGCGGATATATACGCCGTACTGCGCCTGTTTAAAATATGCGGCACGGGGGTCGCTGTCAACTTCCACAGCTATTTCGTTCACCCTTGGAAGCGGATGAAGAACATACATATCCTTGGATGCCAGCTCCATTTTTTTCGAGTCCAGGATGTAGAAATCCTTCATGCGGATGTAATCCTCCTCATTGAAGAAACGTTCTTTCTGTACGCGGGTCATGTAAAGGATGTCCAGTGACGGAAGAGCATCCTCAAGGCGCACAACCTCTTCGTACTCTATATTTTTCCGATCCAGTACGTCAGTACGTATGTAGCTTGGAATTTTAAGTTCTTCTGGTGAAATTAATATGAAGCGGATATTAGGATAACGAACCAGTGCGTGAATGAGAGAATGAACGGTACGCCCAAATTTCAGGTCGCCGCAAAGACCAATAGTCATATTGTCAAGTCTTCCCTTTAAGGAGTGTATAGTTAAAAGATCCGTAAGCGTCTGTGTGGGATGCTGGTGTCCTCCGTCTCCGGCATTGATTACAGGAATCGTGGCATGTGTACTTGCAACAAGCGCGGCGCCTTCTTTTGGATGACGCATAGCGCAGATATCAGCATAGCAGGAAATCGTCCGTATCGTATCGGCTACGCTTTCACCCTTTGCGGCAGAACTGGAATCAGCTGAAGAAAATCCAAGAACACTCCCCCCCAGGTTCAGCATTGCTGCTTCATGGCTCAGCCTTGTTCTGGTGCTCGGCTCATAAAATAAGGTGGCAAGCTTTTTTCCATCGCATACGTGGGCATACTTTTGTGGATTAGCTTCAATGTCGCCTGCCATGTCCATAAGTTTTTCTAATTCTTCCACGGAAAAATCCAGTGGACTCATTAAGTGTCTCATAAAACCCTCCTTAAATGACAATATCTTGTTAAAAAGTCTCTGTACATAATATAACATACAGAAGTGATTTTCAACAACGATTTTCAATGTCTGCAGAGAATCTTTTCGAAAAGAAGTCCGGCACCGAACCAGTAGGGTGCATAATCAAGCCGGATCAGGCCGTTTATATTAAGAGGCGCTTTGCTGTAGTCCCAGGGACAGGCTTTATATTTTCTAAGGAAAAGGCCGGTTACATACTCGCCTGCAAAAATGCAGCATGTATAGATTCCTCCTCTCAGCATAAGGCTTTTTCCTTTTAAAAGTCTGCATATGGGCTGCAGAAGACTTGCCATGCCATAGATAGGAAACATCCAGATGGATGTGTTTCCCATAAGCTTTGGATTATGTTCTTTCAGGGAATGAAGTCCGGTAAAAAGTATTTCCATACACCAGCCGGTTGTTCCGCATGCTAAAAAATTGTTTCTCATATCATTGAAGTATGCGGGAAAAGGCTGTATTTTATACAGGAAATACAAGATATCTATTGAACTGTAAATGTATGATAAGGTATAATACGAGTTAGTTTGAAAAAGGAGCAGGAAAAAGATGGCATCATTACAGGAATTACGGCAGCAGCTTGATGAAGTCGACGATCAGATCGTAAAATTGTATGAAAAGAGAATGAGTATCTGCGAAAAAGTAGGTGAATATAAGATACAGGAGGGGAGAAAGGTTCTGGACCGCCAGCGGGAAAAGGAAAAACTCCGGGATGTGGCGGGAAAGGCCACATCAGACTTTAATAAAAAAGGAATTCAGGAGCTTTATGAACAGCTTATGTCCATGAGCAGGAAGCTCCAGTATCAGAAGCTTGTGGAGGCGGGGGCGCTGGGGCGTCTCCCCTTCATTGGGCTCCCTTCACTGGACGCCGGGGAGGCAAGACTTGTCTTTCAGGGAACAGAAGGCGCATATGGACAGGCCGCAATGAAGGCATATTTCGGCGATCGTGTAAACAGCTACCATGTGCGTACCTTTCGGGATGCCATGGAAGCAATTGAAGAGGGCGCGGCGGATTTTGCTGTGCTTCCGATTGAAAATTCTTCCGCAGGGGCGGTAAATGAAGTTTATGATCTCCTTGTAGAGTTTGAAAATTATATTGTAGGTGAAACGATTATTCCCGTTGTCCATACACTTTCAGGTCTTCAGGGAAGCAGTCTGGCAGACATTGAAAAGGTTTATTCAAAGGCAGAAGCGCTGATGCAGACTTCACGTTTTCTAAATGAGCACGGAGGCTGGCAGCAGATCAGCGTGGCCAATACGGCCGTTGCGGCAAAGAAGATCTTAGAGGAGCAGGACAAAACACAGGCGGCGGTATGCAGCGCATATGCGGCGTCAGTTTATGGACTGAAAGTGCTTCAGGAAGGAATTAACGACGAGAAAAATAACTCCACAAGATTCATTATTGTGACAAATCAGAAGGTATTTCTCAAGGGAGCTTCAAAGATAAGTATCTGTTTTGAACTTCCCCATGAGAGCGGTTCCCTGTATCATTTATTGTCGCATTTCATATATAATGATCTGAATATGACAAGAATAGAATCAAGGCCGGTAGAAGGAAAAAGCTGGGAATACCGATTCTTTATTGATTTTGAAGGGAATTTGGAGGATGCGGCAGTAAAGAATGCAATCCGGGGGCTCAGAGAGGAAAGCCGGGGACTTAAAATTCTTGGAAACTATTAAGGGGTGTGGATATGAGAACGGATGAACTTATTATATACAGAAATATGGAAAAGGAGGATATACTTTCAGATATTTCATATCTGATGGAACATTCAGAAAATTCTGCCGACAGAACAGAGGAACTTAAGAAAAAATTTTTTACCTGCATGGGAAGACTTATTGATATTGCTGTAAGTCATGGGTTTGAAGGGAATCTCTGGCATAACTATCTTGCATATCTTCTTGCCAGCCATGAAAATGCATATAGCAGATCCTGCGAAATTATAGGAAGGGTAGAGGGAAGCATCAATGATGCAGTTCTGGGTGATTTTTCCATTCTAAAGGAATTATTCGAATGCGATTTTGCAGGGCTTTCAGAAGCGCTGGGGGTTTCTCTTCCTTCCTTTTTGTATGACTATAAGGGGGTAAAGGGACATGGAAGAGTATTTAATCAGAGAATCAGGGACCGCATCTGTGAGCTTGGAAGGCATCTGGCACAGGTAAAGAACGAAGAAGAGTTTAAAGAGGTTGTGACGAGATTTTATAGAGAATTCGGCGTTGGGAAGCTGGGACTTCATAAAGCCTTCCGGGTAGAGCATACAGAGGAGGGCGCAGAGATTGTGCCCATAACAAAGATTGCCCATGTAAGGCTTGATGATTTGATAGGATATGAGATTGCCAAGAAGAAATTGATTGACAATACGGAGGCGTTTGTCAGCGGAAGAAAAGCGAACAATTGTCTGCTTTACGGCGATGCAGGCACAGGAAAGTCTTCGTCCATCAAAGCGGTTTTAAATCAGTATTATGACAGAGGACTGCGGATGATTGAGGTATATAAGCATCAGTTTCAGGATCTGAATGCCATTATTACACAGATTAAGAATCGGAATTATAAATTTATCATTTATATGGACGACCTGTCCTTTGAAGAATTTGAAATAGAATATAAATATTTAAAAGCGGTAATTGAGGGAGGGCTTGAGAGAAAACCGGATAATGTTCTTATTTATGCCACCTCTAACCGGAGGCATCTGATTCGGGAAACCTTCCGGGATAAGGCGGACAGGGATGAAGAGCTTCATACGAACGATACTGTACAGGAGAAGCTGTCTCTTGTGGCAAGGTTCGGCGTGACAATCTATTTTGGGAAGCCGGACAAAAAGCAGTTTCAGGAAATTGTAAGGCAGCTTGCCGCAAGGAGCGGAATTGAAATGTCAGAAGAGGCGCTTCTTCTAGAGGCAAATAAATGGGAATTAAGTCATGGCGGATTGTCGGGACGGACAGCCCAGCAGTTTATTGATTATCTGTCCGGAAAAAAAGAGTGAGAGGGGTATGAAAATGACAAACAGCGTTGAATCTTTAAAAATCTTAATAGATACATTTGGAGAAGGATGGAAGGACAGGCTGACATATTATTTTCGGGGCCAGGGAGAATTTCAACCGGAAGAGAAACGGTGTCTGATTGATTTTTTCAATGCATACCGGGAGGACTTCATCGGAAATAGATTATTTAATCTGGCAGGGGTTGAAAAGCTTATTGACAACGAGGTTTTGAATGATAAAATTGAAAATTATGTGGATGATATGCTGAATTTATATTATGAGACAGAAGCGCTGCGGGCTTTGGAGGCAAAGGAACCCGTTAAAGTAAAGGCGGCCATTGATTTTATTTTTGAACAGGTAATCCTCCGTTACAATTCAGATTTTGAGGATTTCTATGATAAATTTGGATTTGCGGGCAGGGAAGAATTCGGTATATCTGCAAGGGCCCTGGATTCTTTGTGCACTTATGTGGTGACGGAAAATTTTTATAAAACCACAATTATTGACGTGGTATATAACAACACACGTCTTTCAAACGAAATGTGCCGCCATATAGGGAGCAAAATAGAAGACAATTTTGTAACTTTGCAGCGTAAGCTCCTGGTGGGGAAGCTTTATGAGATCATGTCATAGCAAAAAGGCAAAAAGGCAGGCTGTGGGGATTAATCCTCCACAGCCTTTATATTGGAAATATCCGAATCAATTACCAGCGAATAGTTTGTATAATATACCACAAAGCCAGGCTTCGCACCGTTTGGCTTTTTTACATGCTTCTTTTCCACATAATCGATTTCTGTCTTATCGGCGCCGCGGCTTTTTGAATAATAGGCGGCGAGCCTGCCTGCCTCCTCAAAAGTATTATCCGGAAGCTGGGCGCCATTGGTCCGTACGATCACATGGGAGCCGGCGGCACCTTTGGCATGAAACCACCAGTCATTTCCATTGGCAAAGGAGAAGGTGAGTTCATCATTTTGAAAGTTGTTTTTTCCTACATACATATGATAACCATCGCTGGAAATGTAGTGCATGGGTTTGCTTGTAAGCTTTACCTTCTTTTTTGAAAATTTCCGGCGTACATACCCGCTTTGAATCAGCTCTTCTTTAATCTGAGCCAGATCAGCTTCGCTTCGTGCAATATCTAAGGAGGTACTGATGGATTCAAGATACAGAATATCGTCCCCTGTTTCCTGTATGAGTTTTGTAAGCGCCTCGAAGGTCCGTTTCTGTTTATTATATCTGGAAAAATATTTCTGTGAATTTTCCTGAGGTGTTTTTAAGGGATCCAGAGGAATAACAATATCTTTCCCGGTATAATAGTTCTGGCAGGAAAGCTCTTTAGAACCAGCAGGCAGATTATAACCATAAGCATTAATAAGCTCCCCATATACCTTATATTTGTCCCGCTGTTCGGTGTCCTTAAGCTGTTTTGTCTGGATCTCATATTTTTTTCGGTTTCTTTCCAGGGCAGTCTGGACGACATGACGCAGATCAGCGCTTTTCTGCCGAATGCGTGTCAGCGTATTCCTGGAAGAGTAATAGGCGGCGAGGACTTCAGAAACAGAGGCATATTCTTTCTTTTCTAAATGGGCATAATGCAGGAGAGGCAATGCAGAAAATTCTACAGGCTCGGCATCCCGATAATAAATCGTCGGATGGAAAGCTTTACTTTGCACCTCTTCCATGAAGTAGCTGAATTGATGAAACAGATGTATAAGGGTATCATCCGTAAATGCACCCGCATTTGGTTCCAGGTCAATGCCTGCCCGAAAGCAGATATCTGCTGCGACAACGGGGCTTATGCCGGTAAAACTGACATACAGCGCCTTTGAAACAGGCATTGGTTTATTCTTAAGCGCTTTGATAAAGGTATTTTCCTCTACACCCAGCGGGTTAAGCTTAGACATGGTGTCCGGTATAAAATATTTCCGTCCCGGCAGAACCTCCCGGACAGAACTCATTTGTGCGGATACATGCTTGATGCTGTCAATAATCATTCCTTTATCATCACAGAAAATAATATTGCTGTGTTTCCCCATAATTTCAATGATCAGTTTCTTTTTACATGGATCGCCCATCTCGTCAAGATGCTCAATATCAATACAGATAATACGCTCAAGTCCTGGCTGGGATACACCGATAATACGGCCGTTTCCGATATGCTTTCTGAGAAGCATGCAAAAGCCGGGCGCAGTCATGGGGCTGGGTTTATTTTCTTCTGTAAAATAGATCAGAGGGAGAGAAGCGCTGGCCGATATATAAAGCCGTTTTTGACCGCCGGCTGTCTTTAAAGTGAGAAGAAGCTCGTCTGTTTCCGGCTGGGCAATTTTCGCGAGCCTTCCGCCTGTCAGATGCATATTTAATTCGTCGGCAATTGCTGCCACAGTGATTCCGTCAAATGCCATATGTTTTTCCTTCCTTTTGCAGAATATTTACTCATTCATGTACAAGTATATACCAATATGATATAATTCTAAAGTACAAAATTTTGACTTTAAAAGACTATGCCGTATGGTTGACGTTATTTTGCAAATGTCTTATAATTAATGCGTAAAATATAACACAAACGAGGATTTAAATCATGATAAAAAGTATGACAGGTTTCGGCCGATGTGAGATTTCTGACGGAGAGAGAAGATTTACAGTAGAAATGAAGGGAGTTAATCATCGTTATCTGGATGTGAATATCCGGATGCCTAAAAAATTAAACTGTTTTGAAACTGCGCTGCGAAATCTGATAAAACAGAGCATCCTGAGAGGTAAAGTAGACCTGTTTATTCAATATGAGGATTTATCTGAAGGACAAATGTCACTTCGCTATAATGAAACGCTTGCAAAGGAATATCTGGGATATCTGAAGCAGATGGGGGAACAGTTTTCACTGGAGAATGACATCAGAGTATCAACCCTGTCCCGTTATCCGGAGGTACTGACAATGGAAGAACAGGCGCTTAATGAAGAGGAATTGTGGGGCGGACTTAAGCAGGCGATGGACGGCGCTGTGCAGCAGTTTATCGCTACAAGGGAAACGGAAGGGAAGAACCTGAAGGAGGATATTCTTCAAAAGCTTGACGGAATGCTGGAACTGACAGCCTTTATAGAGGAACGCGCTCCCCAGATCATTGCACAGTACAGAGAAAAGCTTGAGAACAAGGTGAGGGAGCTGTTAGAGGACGCTCAGATTGAGGAAGGACGTATTGCGGCGGAAGTAGTTCTGTTTGCGGACAAGATCTGCACGGACGAAGAGGTGGTGCGCCTTAGAAGTCATATTGTACATATGAAAGAAACACTTAATTCCAGAGAGGCGGGAATCGGACGAAAGCTTGATTTTATTGCTCAGGAGATGAATCGGGAGGCCAATACAATCCTTTCAAAGGCGAATGATCTGGATACGTCCAATGTGGGAATTGACCTCAAAACAGAGATTGAGAAAGTAAGAGAACAGATTCAGAATATTGAATAGGAGAAAGCAGAATGGATAAAAAAGGGATCCTAATTGTAGTATCAGGCTTTTCCGGTGCGGGGAAGGGAACAATTATGAAGGAGCTTCTGAAAAGGTATGATAATTATGCCCTTTCTGTTTCCGCTACAACGAGAAAACCAAGACCTGGCGAGGAGGAGGGGGAAGCATATTTTTTCAAAACCACTGATGAATTTGAAAAAATGATTGCGAAAGACGAATTGATAGAGTATGCTAAGTACGTGGAGAATTATTACGGAACGCCGCGCGTTTATGTGGAGGAGCAGCTGAAGGCAGGTAAAGATGTTATTCTTGAAATTGAGATCCAAGGAGCCCTCAAGGTTAAGAAAAAATTCCCCCACACCCTGCTTTTATTTGTTACGCCGCCAACAGCGTCAGAGCTTAGGAGACGTCTTGTAAACCGGGGAACGGAGGAGGAGGATGTTATTGAGTACCGGATCGGCCGTGCAAAGGAGGAGGCCGAGGGGATGGAACAATATGACTATCTGATCATAAATGACAGGCTTGAAGAATGCGTGGAAGAAGTACACAGGATTATTGAAGGGGAACACAGACGAAGTTTCCGTAATCAGGAGTTTATAGAAAAAATGAAAAGAGAGCTGAAAGGAGAATAGTGTATTATGTTACACCCGTCTTATACGGATTTAATGAAGGTAGTGAATAAGGATGTGGAGGAAGGAGCCACAAAGGTGGTAAACAGCCGTTATTCGATTGTTATGGCTACAGCAAAAAGGGCGCGTCAGCTTATTGATGGTTCTATGCCTCTTGTAAGCACGAAGGGCAAAGGGAAAGCACTGTCTGTTGCAATCGACGAGCTGAATCAGGCAAAAATTAAAGTTGCCGGTGAGGAAGATGAATAAGGGGTATGAGGCAGATGCCGGAGGGTGTCTGCCTTTCTTTAAGAAAAAAGTGCTGTTTATTTCTCTTGGCTGTGATAAAAATCTGGTGGATTCAGAGAATATGCTGGGACTTCTTGAAGACGCAGGGCTCCAGATTGTTGATGATGAAAGGGAAGCAGAGGTTATTGTAATCAACACATGCTGCTTTATCCATGATGCGAAGGAGGAGAGCATTCAGACGATTCTGGAGATGGCTGAATATAAAAAAACAGGAAATTTAAAAGCCCTTATTATTACAGGATGTCTTGCCCAGAGGTACAGGAAGGAGATATTCACGGAGCTTCCGGAAGTAGATGCCGTGCTGGGAACAACTGCGTACGATAAGATTGTGGAGGCGATACAGGAAGCGCTGGAGGGAAAGACGTGTATCATAGAGGAAGATATAGATATGCTTCCGATACCGGAAACAAAGCGTCTGGTTACAACAGGCGGTCATTATGCATATCTTAAGATTGCAGAAGGATGTGACAAGCGCTGCACATATTGTATTATTCCCAAGGTCCGCGGGAGCTACAGGAGTGTTCCTATGGAACATCTTATAGAGGAGGCGGAGGAGCTTGCCGGCCAGGGAGTAAAGGAACTGATCCTTGTGGCACAGGAGACGACTCTTTATGGCAGGGACCTTTATGGAGAGAAATCTTTGTATAGGCTTCTCGAAGGCCTTGAAAAAATAGAAGGGCTCCGCTGGATACGGGTTCTTTATTGTTATCCGGAGGAAATAGATGATACACTTATTCAGGTGATAAAGAAAAGTAAAAAGGTGTGCCATTATCTTGACCTTCCGATCCAGCATGCCAGCAACGATATATTAAAGCATATGGGAAGACGCACATCTAAAAAGCAGCTTGTGGATATTATCAAAAAACTGCGGGAGGAAATACCGGATATTACACTTCGTACAACATTGATAACCGGATTTCCCGGAGAAACAGAAGCACAGCATAAGGAGCTTTTGGAGTTTGTGGACGAAATGGAATTTGATCGGCTTGGAGTGTTTGCCTATTCTCCGGAAGAGGATACTCCGGCGGCAGAGATGCCGGGACAAATTCCGGAGGAGGTAAAGGAGGAGAGGCAGGCAGAGCTTATGGAGCTTCAGCAGGAGATTGCGTTCTTAAAAGCAGAAGATATGGTGGGCAAAGAGATGGAAGTGATGGTTGAAGGAAAGGTTGCTGATGAGAATGTCTATGTAGGAAGAACCTGCAAGGATGCGCCGAATGTGGACGGACTGATATTTATCAATACGGACGAGGAGCTCATGTCCGGAGATTTTGCACGGGTAAAGGTGACCGGTGCGCTGGAATATGATTTGATAGGAGAGTTGATGTAATGAATTTACCAAATAAGCTGACAGTATTAAGAATAATTATGGTGCCCTTTTTTGTTTTTTTTATGTTGACGGACACAGGGGGAAACGCGAACAAATGGATTGCACTTGTGATTTTTTGCATCGCAAGTCTTACGGACATGCTGGATGGAAAGATTGCAAGAGCAAGGAATCTTGTTACAAATTTTGGGAAATTTATGGATCCGCTGGCGGACAAACTTCTTGTTTGCTCAGCAATGATCTGTATGATCCCTTCCGAAAAGCTTGCGGCATGGTTTGTGATTGTAGTGATAGCAAGGGAATTTATTATCAGTGGCTTCCGTCTGGTGGCCTCAGATAATGGCATTGTAATTGCAGCAAGCTATTGGGGGAAATTTAAGACAGTATCCCAGATGGCGATGATTATTATATTGATTGCAGATTTCGGAGGAATATTTGATATGATTGGAACAGGATTAATCTGGGTATCCTTAATATTGACCATTGTATCATTGATTGATTATGTTGCGAAAAATATACAGGTACTGACACAGGGAGGCATGTAAAAGATGACAGTTGAACTATTGTCCGTAGGAACAGAGCTTCTGCTCGGGAATATTGTGAATACGAACGCCGCTTATCTGGCAGAGAAGTGCGCTGCTCTTGGATTATCCAGCTATTATCAGAGCGTGGTAGGAGATAATGAGGAGCGCCTCGAGGAGGCAGTAAGACTGGCCCTTGAGAGATCAGATATTGTGATATTAAGCGGAGGGCTGGGTCCCACAAAGGATGATATTACAAAAGAGGTTACAGCCCGCATATTTGGCAGGGAGCTGTATGAGGACTCACACACGAAGGAGCGTATTGCCGGATATTTCCGCCATATGAAGACCGCCAAAGTGACGGAGAATAACTGGAAACAGGCGCTGGTGCCCGAGGGGGCCGTTATAGTGGACAATCATAACGGGACCGCTCCGGGGCTGATTATTGAAGGAGAAAAAAAGACTGCCATACTTCTGCCGGGACCGCCGAATGAACTAAAGCCTATGTTCGAGGAAACAATTGCTCCGTATCTGAACAGGCTGCAGCCAGAAGGAATCTATTCTAAAATGATCAAATTGTGCGGAATCGGAGAGAGCAAAGCAGAGACGATGATTGCAGACCTTATGGAGATACAGACGAATCCCACAATCGCGCCGTATGCAAAGACAGGTGAAGTTCATCTGCGGGTGACAGCAAAGGCGGCGGATAAGAATGAGGCAGATAAGCTGATTCAGCCTGTGCTTGAAGACTTGTACAGACGTTTTGGAAATTTGATCTATACAGAAGAGGAAGAACTGAATCTGGAGGATGCAGTTGTAAATATTTTAGAGGAGAGAGGACTGACGCTCACAACAGCAGAATCCTGTACTGGCGGCAAATTGGCGGGAAGACTTGTAAATGTGGCGGGAGTCTCCGGCGTATTTAACGAGGGATACATCACCTATTCGGACGAAGCGAAAAACAAGCTTTTAGGCGTAAGCTGGGAGACATTGAAGGAATATGGCGCCGTGAGTTCTCAGACTGCCAGAGAGATGGCGGAAGGAGCAGCAAAGGAGGCAGGGGCGGATGCCGCCCTCAGTGTGACTGGAATTGCCGGACCGGCCGGCGGTACAGAGGAGAAACCGGCGGGGCTTGTATTTATAGGCTGCTATCTGAACGGACATACGCGTGTGGAGGAGTTTCATTTTACCGGAAACAGGGAGAAAAACCGTGATTATGCCGTAGTAAGAGCGCTCACTCTGCTTCGGGAGGAGCTTCTTGGGGACAGAGGATAGAGAGTCTTTAAAGAAAAAGGAGAGAGATACGTGCAGGTAAGAGAATTAAGACGGCAGGAAATACTGCCGGCGCTTCATCTGATCTGGGAAGTGTTTATAAAGGATGTTGCACCTTCCTATACACCAGAAGGGATAGAAGAATTTCAAAGGACGATAAAGTACGGAACTATTCTTTCTATGTGTGAGAACAGAGAGATTACAATGTTCGGCGCATTTGAAGGAACAGAGCTTATCGGAACCATTTCGGTAAAAAATACCGGTCATATACTTCTGTTTTATGTAAGAAGCTCCTTCCAGGGGCAGGGAGCCGGAAGGCGGCTTTTTCAGACGGTATATAACTATTGCATCCATCAGCTTAAGGTCAGCCGTATTACTGTAAATGCGGCGCCGAAAGCGGTGCCTAAATACATACGTATGGGGATGCATCCAGTAATGCCGGAGCAATACATAAGAGGAATGAGTTATACGCCAATGGAAATGGCGTTAAGCGTACCGGCGAATGCCGTTTCAGATTCTTATATGTATCAGGGAGCGGCTTCACAGGAACGGCGGGCAGACTCTGGCAGGGCGCTTATAATCGCGGCGTCAGTTATTGCCGGTTTGTTTTTAATTTTGCTTTTGATCGCCTGCTTTACATTTGTTGTCATACAGAGCAGCCATATAAGATCTCGTGAAACGGAAAGATATGATGACGGATATTATGATGATTATGGCGGGTATGATGACGGTTATGACAATGATTATTATGACTATCCGGATGATGTAGAATATCTTCAGGGACTGGACAGTGTTGCGGAAAAGATAGGAAACAATCTCTCCTATAATCTTGGAGAGGACAGCTACGATGTTTTAGATATGGAGAAACAAAATACCAATATCGAATTTTCCGTGGAATTTCCTGTAATAGACGGCCTTGAAGAGGATGTAGAGGAAAAGGTCAACGTGCTTCTTAAGGAATGCGCTATGGAATCCGTAAAGGAGCTTTACCTGGAGCCTTCCGAGGAGCTGAAGGAAAAGGTAATCATGGCGGAATATCCTATGCTTACAAGTTTTGTGCGATATAAGGTCTGTTATGCATCGGAAGAGCTTTTAAGCGTGGCATTTGAGGATACAAGTTATCGCGGCAGCTATGAGGATTATACAGAAAATCTGCGTACGGTAAATATTAATCTGAGAAACGGCACCTTGTATCAGGTGAAGGATATTGTAGAGTTAGATGATGAATTCGTAGAGCTTTGGCTTGATAAAATGCGGGAGGATGAAAGAGATAAAAGGATATTTTCTGAACTCAGCAGAAGGGAGATAAAGGAAACCCTTGCCGGGAACAGTATGGACGGAGTATATGTAATAAATTTCTTCTTGGACAGAGATGGAATTCATATTGGATATGATCTGAATTATAAAGAGGATTCTCTGAATTATACTGACTATGAATGGCTGCTGGTGTCCTTTAAGAAAAGCGAGATAGAAAAATATGCTTCCGGCAGTGAATTTTGGAATGATTGGCGTTAAAGTGGCGTTAAAAATGGGAAAGTAATAATTGACGAATATTTAATAATATGAGAAAATAAAGACGTATGGTGTTAAAGAAATAACAATACGTATTTGAAAGGAGTTTTAAAATGATTTATTCACATGAAGTAGAAATGATGTGTCCGGTAGCTCAAGGTGCAAATCACGGACCGGCTCCGATTCCGGAAGAAGCAAAATGGGTAAAAGCAAAAGAGGTAAAGGACATTTCTGGTTTGACACACGGCATTGGCTGGTGTGCTCCGCAGCAGGGGACCTGCAAACTCACTTTGAACGTAAAAGACGGTATTATTCAGGAAGCATTGGTTGAGACGATTGGATGTTCAGGAATGACACATTCTGCTGCCATGGCGTCAGAGATTCTTCCGGGTAAGACAATTTTGGAGGCACTTAACACAGACCTTGTCTGTGATGCAATTAATACAGCTATGAGAGAATTATTCCTGCAGATCGTATATGGAAGAACCCAGAGTGCATTTTCTGAGGACGGGCTTCCCATTGGCGCAGGACTTGAAGACCTTGGAAAGGGACTTCGTTCACAGGTTGGTACAATGTATGGAACGCTGGCGAAGGGTCCCCGTTATCTTGAGATGGCAGAAGGCTATGTAACAGGTATTGCTTTGGATGAGAATGATGAGATTATCGGTTATCAGTTTGTAAGTCTTGGAAAGTTAACGGATTTTATCAAAGCAGGCGACACACCGAACGATGCATGGGAAAAGGCAAAGGGACAGTACGGACGGGTTGCAGACGCAGCAAAGATTATTGATCCGCGTAAGGAGTAGTGTAAATTAGTTATTACATAGTCACAAAATATCAGGAGGACAAGTAAATGGCTTTATTTGAATCGTATGAAAGAAGAATTGATAAAATCAATGAAGTATTAGGAAGCTATGGCATTGCTTCTATTGAAGAGGCTGAAAAGATTACAAAGGATGCCGGACTTGACGTATACAATCAGGTAAAGGGTATCCAGCCAATCTGTTTTGAAAATGCGTGCTGGGCATATACTGTTGGCGCGGCAATCGCAATTAAAAAAGGCTGCAAGACAGCGGCAGATGCCGCGGCAGCAATCGGAGAAGGACTTCAGGCATTCTGTATTCCGGGCTCTGTAGCTGATCAGAGAAAGGTAGGCCTTGGACACGGCAATTTAGGAAAGATGCTTCTTGAGGAGGATACGGACTGCTTTGCGTTCCTTGCAGGACACGAATCCTTTGCTGCGGCAGAGGGAGCAATCGGTATTGCAGAAAAGGCGAATAAGGTTCGCAAGAAACCTCTCCGGGTTATTCTTAACGGACTTGGAAAGGATGCGGCAAAGATTATTTCCAGAATTAACGGATTTACATATGTAGAGACAGAGTATGACTACTATACAGGAGAATTAAAAGAGGTTCAGAGAATCCCATACTCTGAAGGACTTCGTTCCAAAGTAAATTGTTACGGTGCAAATGATGTGCGTGAGGGTGTTGCAATTATGCATAAGGAAGGCGTAGACGTGTCTATTACAGGTAATTCTACCAATCCGACACGTTTCCAGCATCCGGTTGCAGGTACCTACAAGAAGGAATGTATCGAGCAGGGTAAGAAGTACTTCTCCGTAGCATCCGGCGGCGGTACAGGGCGTACGCTTCACCCGGATAACATGGCGGCAGGACCGGCTTCCTACGGTATGACAGACACCTTGGGACGCATGCATTCTGACGCACAGTTCGCAGGCTCCTCATCCGTACCGGCTCATGTTGAGATGATGGGTCTTATCGGGGCGGGCAATAACCCGATGGTAGGTATGACAGTAGCTGTTGCAGTTAGCATTGAGGAAGCTGCTAAGGCTGGAAAATTTTAAGAAATAGTGTGAAATCAAAGGCTGCCGCTGATATGAATTTTCAGCGGTAGCCTTTCATTTAAGCAATTTCTTCCGGAATAATGCTTATGAAATATAAACAATTTTTGGTACTCCAAATTGTAAATTGTTGACAATTTACAAAATAGAAAAATAGATTTAAAATAGAATAGAAATGAACAAATCTATAGGAGGAAAAATAACAACATGAGAGCCTACGAAAGATTTCTGAACTACGTTCCGGTATGGACAACGAGTGACGAAACAAGTGAGACGGTTCCTTCCGCTGCGAGGGAGCTTAAGCTGGCAGAGATGCTGGTGGAGGAAATGAAGGGGATTGGCATTTCTGATGCAAGGATGGATGACAAGGGATATGTATACGGGCATATTCCGGCAACCCCCGGCTATGAAGAGAAGCCTGTCCTGGGGTTAATTGCCCACATGGACACTGTAGCGGATGCCTCGGGAGAGAATATAAGTCCCCGTCTGATTGAGAATTATGACGGAAAGGATGTAGTTCTTGGAGACAGCGGCAAGGTTTTAAGCGTGGAAGACTTCCCTTATTTACCGGAACTTAAGGGGAGAACTTTGATTGTCACAGATGGAACGACCCTTCTTGGCGCGGATGATAAAGCCGGGATTGCAGAAATTCTGACAGCAGCAGATGAGGTTCTGAAAGGTGAAATGCCTCATGGCAGAATCTGCATCGGCTTTACCCCTGATGAGGAAATTGCAAGAGGAGCAAAACACTTTGATGTGGAAGGCTTTGGAGCTGATTACGGGTATACCCTTGACGGAAGTAAGGAGGGAGAAATTCAGTATGAAAACTTCAACGCTTCTACAGCAATTTTCACAATACACGGAATCAGCGTACATACCGGTACGGCCAAGAATGTCCTGGTAAATGCACAGACGCTGGCCATGGAAATTCATCAGATGCTGCCGGAGAGTGAGCGCCCGGAGACTACGGAAGGCTATGAAGGCTTTTATCATCTGGTGAGTATTAACGGAACAGTGACCAATACAAAGATGAAGTATTTTATCAGGGATTTTGACCGTGAAAGCTTTGAAAAACGGGAAGAAAAACTGCGTGAAATTGCAGCGCTCATGAATGAGAAATATGGAGAGGGAAAGGTAGAGGTAGAGATTACCCAGTCCTACCGGAATATGAGAGAGGTTATAGAACCCTGTTATCATCTGATTGACCGTGCCCTTAAAGCTACAAAGGCGGCCGGCGTAGAGCCGGATACGACGCCCATCCGCGGGGGCACGGACGGAGCAAGATTAAGCTTCAAGGGACTGCCCTGTCCGAATCTTGGGACAGGAGGCTATGCATTCCATGGTGTGTATGAGCATATTACTGTAGAGGGGATGGACCTTGCAGTGAAGATTGTGAAAGATATTATCAGGCAGTTTGCCGAATAAAAGTTTTTGCAGGAGGAAGTTCTTATGAAGGATACAAAGAAAATCACATGGCTGGCGCTGGCTTTTATGGCGTTTTCAACAGTTTGGGGATTTGGAAATGTTTTAAACGGATTTATTTATTTTAACGGTATTCAGGTAATTTTAAGCTGGATATTGATGTTCGGTCTGTATTTTATACCATATGCACTGATGGTAGGAGAGCTTGGCTCCGCGTTTAAGAACAGCGGAGGCGGCGTAAACTCCTGGATTTATGAGACAACGACTCCGAAGCTTGCGTATTATGCAGGCTGGACTTACTGGGCATGTCACATTACTTACATAGCAAGTAAAGGAAGCGGAAGCCTGAAGGCTTTAAGCTGGGCGGTATTCCGCAACGCGGAAACCTATGATACATTTCCTACAATTGCAGTACAGCTTGCGACACTTGCGGTATTCCTGATCGGATGCTTTATTGCAAGCAAGGGATTAAACCCTCTTAAAAAGCTTTTATCCCTGGCAGGAACAAGTATGTTTGTGATGTCTATTCTTTACATTATCATGATGCTTGCAGCGCCGGCAATTAATCCGGGTGCAGATTATGTTACCATGGATTTAAGTATTAAGAATCTGGTTCCTAATTTTAACGTAGCATATTTTACATCTCTGTCTATTCTTGTGTTTGCGGTAGGAGGATGTGAAAAAATTTCTCCGTATGTAAATAAAGTAGAGAATCCAAGCAAAGGTTTCCCGAAAGGAATCATTGCCATGGCGATCATGGTGCTTGTCTGTGCCATTTTGGGTACGGTGGCTATGGGCAAGATGTTTGACCCAGCTCTTATCAATGCAAGCGACGAGGCCTTTAATTCCTATGCGGCAAACGGCTCCTACTGGGCGTTCCAGAGGCTGGGTGAGTATTATCATCTGGGGGATACCTTCCTGGTTATCTACGCACTTTGTAATTTAATCAGCCAGTTTGCGATACTAATCTTAAGTATTGACGCGCCGCTTCGTATGCTTCTGGAAAACGAGAAGACGAAGGAGTTTATCCCGTCTTCCATGCGTAAGCAGAATCAATACGGTGCGTATACGAATGGTATTAAGCTGATTGTTGTGCTTGCAGGGGCGATTATTGTAATTCAGACCTTTATGCCGGGCGCAGCGGCAGTGCTCCAGCAGCTTACCAGACTGAATTCCGTATGTATGCCGATGCGTTACCTCTGGGTATTTGTAGCATATCTTGCACTGCGTAAGGCTTATGACAGGATACCGGCAGAGTACCGTTTTGTGAAAAATCAGAAGGTAGCCATCTTTTTTGGCGGATGGTGCTTTTTTGTAACGGCGGCATGTTGTATTATGGGTATGTACAGCAAAGAACCTCTTACGCTTGCACTGAATATTATTACACCGATTGTTCTTACAGCCCTTGGCCTTATCATGCCGAAGCTGGCGCAGCGGGAGAGGGCGCGCAACAATAAATAAAAGAAAAAAGTCAGGAGGATTTACCGTGGAAAAGATGACAGCAGATCTTGCAGCATTCATAAAGGGTGCGCCTACTGCGTTTCATGCAGTAGAACAAATTAGCAGCATTTTAAAGAAAGACGGATTTGAAGCATTAGAGGAAGGAAAGAAATGGAATCTTGAGCCGGGAAAGGGATACTTTGTTACAAGAAACGGTTCCAGCATTATTGCATTTAAAGCGGGAGAGGATCTTTCTGATTACAGCTTTCATGTAACAGCGTCCCACAGTGATTCGCCTGCTTTTAAACTCAAGGAAAATGCAGAGCTTAAGATAAACAAAAAGTATACTGTGCTGAACACGGAAGGGTATGGCGGAATGATCTGCTCCTCATGGTTTGACCGTCCCCTTTCCGTGGCGGGAAGAGCAATTGTAAAGACAGATAAGGGCATGGTGACAAAGCTTGTGAATCTGGACAGGGATCTTCTGATGATCCCCAATCTTGCGATTCATATGGATCGGACAGTGAATGAAGGCCATGCTTATAATAAGCAGAAGGACATGCTGCCTGTATTTGCAGGGGGAGCAAAGGAACAGGGAGCGGTTAAGAGTCTGGTTGCAGAGGAACTTCATGTGCCGGAAGACAGCATTTATGGAATGGATCTATTTTTATATAACCGGATGTCTCCAAGCGTATGGGGATGTGATAATGAATTTTTCTCCTGCCCCCAGTTGGATGATCTGCAGTGCGCGTTTGCTTCTCTGATGGGCTTTCTGTCAGGAAGCTGCAGGAACAATGTAAATGTATATGCCTGCTTTGATAATGAAGAGGTAGGTTCAGGAACAAAACAGGGCGCAGGTTCCACATTCCTTTTTGACGTCCTCTTTAGAATCAACAGAGCCCTTGGAAAGGACGAGGAGGATTTTTACCGCGCAGTGTCAGACAGCTTTATGTTAAGCTGCGACAATGCCCATGCAGTGCATCCTAATTATAAAGAAAAAACCGATGAGACAAACTGCGTTTATATGAACGAGGGAATTGTGGTGAAGTCTCACGCCGGACAGAAATATACAAGCGATGCTTTCAGTATTGCTGTATTCAAGGCAATTTGTGAAAAGGCAGGCGTGCCGGTACAGTTTTTTGCAAACCGCTCTGATGCTGTAGGAGGCAGTACGCTTGGCAATATCGCCATGTCCCAGGTGTCTATGAATGCCGTGGATATCGGACTGCCGCAGCTTGCCATGCATTCTGCCTATGAAACCTGCGGAGTTAAGGATACGGAATACCTTATCAGGGCAGCCCAGGTTTTCTACAGCAGCCATTTGGAGAAAAAGGATGAGCATTTGGAAATATCAGTATTTTGTGGATGTCATTAATTTGGGAAGTTTTACAGAGGCCGGAAAAAAGAATTTTGTATCTCAGACTGCCATAAGCCAGCAGATTTCGAAGCTGGAGAAAAATGTGGGCGGAAAGCTTATCAATCGGGGGAATGGAGAAGTGACGCCTACAGAGCTGGGGAAGCTTGTGTATAAAAGAGCAGTACAGATACTTGAGCTTGATGAACAGCTTATGAGAGAAATAAAGGAGATTGTCTGCAATTAATAATGGACAAATGTACTATGTTGTTGCTATACTGATATCGTATGGTTTTACAGATTAGAAATTTAGCAGAGTAAAGAGGTAAATAATGGCAGCAATACATTTTCGTACATTGCGGGAGAATGTTGTAGAGGAGATCCGCAGTAAAATTATCAATCAGGAATTAAAGCCGGGAGAGCGGATTGTGGAACTGGACCTTGCGGAAGAATTTAAAACCAGCAGAGGTCCTATCCGGGAAGCTCTCCGGCAGCTGGAGCATGAAGGGCTTATTGTGTATACCCGGAATGTTGGATGTGCAGTAAAAGATATCGGACTTCAGGAGTCCTTTGAGATTTATCTGATAAGGGCTAATTATGAAATTCTTGCTGTAAAATATATGGGTGGGAAGGTGCCTCCTGAAACGATAGCAAATATGGAAAAAGTGCTGGACAAGATGAAAAGGCTGGATGGAGAGCATTATGCACAGGTGTACCTGTTTGATAATGAGCTTCATGGCGAGCTTGTGAAGATGACGAAGCTAGAGCATCTTTACAGGCTGTGGAGTGAGCTTAATTATGGGAATATTGTTACGGGATATAACAATGTTCAGGATAAGGAAACGGTGGCCGGACGCCAGTATAAGATCCATAAGGAATTGGTGGATGCATGCCGCACCGGAGACGGCGGCAGAATCTGCAGTATTTTGTCGGAGCACTATATGCGGACTATCAGGCGGCTGATGAGAGAGTTAGGGGTGTCCGAGGATGAGGTGCCGTTTTCACAGGATTTTTTACTGTAAAAGAGATATCGCCCTGGCGGTATCTTTTTTGCACATTTTTATATTCATAAGAAATACTTATAGTGATTCTCCCTTTTACATAAATCGAAGAGGAGAAAATTGTTAATTGTTGACAATAGACATAATGAAGAAATAAATATAAAATAGAGATATCATGAGAAAAGGAGAAAAGAAATGGGAGAAACACAAGTGAAACAAAAGCATCCAAAGGGATTTTATTCCTGCTGTATTACATTTACGTTCGAAAGACTGGCGTTTTATGGGGCAAAGCCGCTTCTGCTTTTATTTTTGATTACTGCAGTCGCAGAAGGCGGATTGGGAGTAGAGAGGACGGACGCGGCTGTAATGGCGGCGAATCTGACGGCCTATACTTATATGGCTCCCCTTATCGGAGGCATTATATGTGACCGGTGGCTTGGAGCAAGGTATGCGATTACCTTAGGTTATATTATTATGGCATTGGGTTATGTTGTGGGATGGAAGGCGCAGAGTCCGGCAATGGTAAATGCCATGATTATTCTTGTTTCTATCGGAACAGGATTTTTCAAAGGAAACTTAAATGCCCTGATAGGAAGGCAATATAAGAGTAAGGAGCTTCTGGATGCAGCATTTTCTATCCAATATTCCTATGTAAATATCGGCGCCTTTGTGGGTTCATTACTTACTGGCTATCTGTATCTGCATTTATTTAGAAAGGGCGATGTTTTAGGCTTCAGACAGTGCCTTCTTATGGCGGCTCTCTGGTGCGTTATTGGCGCGGTATGGTTTGTGCTTAACTGGAAGAATCTTCAGGGACAGGGAATTAAGCCGTTTAAATATTTGACAGATGAGAAAGGAAATATTATCGGTTCTACAGAAAATGATAAGAGTAATAACGGGAAAAAGGATGAGCCGCTTACAAAGCTTGAGAAAAACCGTGTGCTTGCAATTGTACTTGTATCTGCATTTTCCGTGCTGTTCTGGCTGTTCTACTATCAGCAGGATTTAGCGTTAGTTATTTACATGACAGATTATGTAAAGATGTCCATCGGCTCCTTTGAGATTCCTCCGTCATGGATTACGACCACATGGAACGGACTTCTGTGCGTGGCGCTGGGAGGAGTGATGGCTGCAATCTGGAAAAGGCTGGCGGCACGTCCTCAGGGAGACCTGAATATGTTTAAAAAGGTTTCGCTTAGTTTCCTGTTTGTAGGACTTGCATTTGGAATTATGGTAGCATGCGAATCCATCCGCGGCGTTGGTTCTCCGGCTTCTGTAAAGGCAAGCGTGCTGTGGCCCTTCTTATTCTCAACTGTTATTACAGTGGGAGAGATGTGCTTCTCACCCCTTCGTAATTCCTTCGTAAGCAAATATGCTCCGAAGAAATATGTATCCCTTTTGATGGGCGTTATTGCAGTGTCCACATTTGGAGCAAACAAGTTAAGCCCGTTTGTGCAGGCATTTATTGAGAAGTTTGATGTATTCCCGGTATTTGTAGGAATATTTGCCCTGATGCTTGTATTCGCTGCATTAATCTGGCTGGCAAATGGAAAACTTAACAGCCTTGTAGAGGGAAAAGCAGAAAATTAAAATAAGGATGCGTAAATGCTGAGCCGGGCGGAAGCCCGGCTTTATTGTATAGTGATTCTATAGAATTCTATCGATTATTTTCCCATTCCGTGGTAAGATATTATTGCCGAAAAAACTGATTTTAAGAAGAAAAACAATTTATGAGAGAGGATGAGAGAAATGCTTAAGTGTTGTATATGTGGACGAAGAATAGGTGTGCTTGGGGAAGAAAGATATAAAATTACAGAGGAATATGTTGCCTGTTATCAATGCACTCCATTTTTTAGGGGGATGAAAGAAGCAAAGAATTCTGAAGAAATATTAAAAAATGAAAATGAGCTGAGGGCAAGAATAAAAAATTATAGTGTTTCTGGCGAAGTGCAGGATGCCATTGAAAAAGAGCTGCAGAGAATAAAAGACAGTAAGCAGCAAATGTATAATAAAGAAATATTTCAAGGATTAAAAGACGAAGAAATCAGAAAAAGGCGTAAGGAGTTTTTGATAAATACAGGATATAATTTTGAGGGATATAAAATTATAAAATACATAGATTTAGTACATGGAGAAATTGTTCTTGGCACTGGTTTTACCAGCGAATTGTCAGCGAATCTTTCAGCGACTGTATCAGATATACTGGGGAATTCTGTCAAGGCATTTGAAGGGAAAATATCACAGGCAAAACACTTTGCGCAAGAGCAAATGATTATCAACGCTATGATTGCTAATGCAAATGCAGTAATAGGAGTGGATTTTGATATTACTACATTTTCCAGCAATATAGTTGGAGTATCTGCTAATGGAACTGCGGTTATGATTGAGAAAATAGAATAAATACTTGACAAAAGAAGAAGTTATTGTTATTATTTAAAAACAGAACGCACTCTGTTTTTGAAAATATAAAGAAGAGAGGTGCAGTATGCAGAGAGTATTTTCATTGATTGTAAACAATGATCCGGGTGTGTTAAGCCGGATATCAGGACTGTTCAGCCGAAGGGGCTACAGTATTGACGGCATCACCGCAGGCGTGACGGCGGATCCCAGATTTACAAGGATTACCATTGTGGGAAGCGGGGACGAGCTGATTCTTTCCCAGATTGAAAAGCAGGTAAGGAAACTGGAGGACGTAATTAAGATTAAGGTGCTGCCTCCGGAGGAATCTGTTTACCGTGAGCTTATGCTGGTGAAGATCCGCGCGGATGCAGCACAGAGAGCGGAGGCAATTGCGATTGCGGATATTTTCCGTGCAAAGATTGTTGACGTTGAGAAAGAATCTCTTATGATAGAGCTTACAGGAAACCAGTCAAAGCTGGAGGCATTTTTAAATCTTCTGGACGGTTTTGAGATCCTGGAGCTTGCAAGGACAGGAATTACCGGTCTTAAACGCGGAATAAAGGATGTCACATATATTGACTAGGGTAAAAATTAAATTTACATATACAAACTAGGAGGGATTTTAAAATGGCAAAAATTTATTATCAGGAGGATTGTAATTTATCCTTACTGGAGGGAAAGACAATTGCAGTGATCGGATACGGAAGCCAGGGACATGCCCATGCACTTAATGCAAAGGAGTCCGGCTGTCATGTTATCATCGGTCTTTATGAGGGAAGTAAGTCCTGGGCAAAGGCTGAGGCGCAGGGATTTGAAGTTTTTACAGCGGCTGAGGCGGCAAAGAAGGCTGACATTGTTATGATTCTTATCAATGACGAGCTGCAGGCAGATATGTACAAGAAGGATATTGCACCTAATCTTGAGGAGGGAAATATGCTGATGTTTGCCCATGGCTTTGCAATTCATTTCGGACAGATTGTACCGCCGGCGGGTGTTGATGTTACCATGATCGCTCCCAAGGGACCGGGACATACGGTAAGAAGCGAATACCAGGCAGGAAAGGGTGTGCCGTGCCTTGTAGCTGTTGAGCAGGATGCCTCCGGCAAGGCTCTTGATATGGCTCTTGCATATGCTCTTGCAATCGGCGGGGCAAGGGCAGGCGTTCTTGAGACAGATTTCAGAACAGAGACGGAGACGGATCTTTTCGGCGAGCAGGCAGTTCTCTGCGGCGGCGTATGCGCTCTGATGCAGGCAGGCTTTGAGACTTTGGTTGAGGCAGGCTATGACCCGAGAAATGCGTACTTTGAATGCATCCATGAGATGAAGCTGATTGTAGACCTGATTTATCAGTCCGGCTTTGCGGGAATGAGATATTCGGTTTCCAATACAGCAGAGTACGGCGATTACATTACAGGACCAAAGATTATTACAGAGGATACAAAGAAGGCGATGAAGAAGATTCTTTCCGATATTCAGGACGGAAGCTTTGCAAAAGAGTGGTTGACGGAGAACAAGGTGGGCGCGCCTCATTTCCGTGCAATGAGAAGAAACGCGGCAGAGCATGAGTGCGAGAAGATCGGTGAGGAGCTTCGTAAGCTTTACAGCTGGAGTGATGAAGATAAACTGGTGAACAACTAAGCGGCAGGCAGAGAGCCGGTTACATAAAAAGCAGGAGGACAGAGACATTGTACATGACTGTCCTCCTGCTTTTTTATTAAAATGCTTCAATAAGCTTTGTATTCAGACGCTTTACAATCTCAACGGCCAGCTTTACACTGTTTTCGTAATCTGCCATACATGCGAAACCATGATGGGAGTGTATATAACGGACCGGAACTCCGATAACAATAACCGGAACACCGCCGTTTGAAATATGTATGGCGCCGCCGTTGGTGCCTCCTCCGGCACGTACTGACTCCTGAACCGGGATTCCAAGCTTTCTTCCAAGCTCCAGGGCGAACCGCTGAAAACGGGGATTCGTAATCATGGAGCAATCATAATGACGCAGCATGGGCCCTTTCTTCATGGCAGTCTGAATCATATAGTCAGGTGCAAAGGTATCGTCTGCAGGACATCCTTCGAAACAGATGGCGATGTCAGGCTTTACAACGTCGCGGGTAACAAATGCGCCTCGCTCACCAATCTCCTCCTGTGTGGAAAGAACTCCCACAACATCTGTTTCAAGATGCTCTTCTTTTAAAGCTTCCATTGATTCCAAAACAGCCGCACAGCCCAGCCGGTTGTCAAATGCTTTGCCCAGCATCACATCTGTGGCTTCATTGTACTCAAAAGTAACATCCGGGACAACAGGCGCTCCAATATGGATATGGAATATCTCTTCCACCTCCTTCTTAGAAACAGCCCCGATGTCAATAACCATATCCTCAAAGGCCGGACACGATCCCCGTTCTTTAGCTGAAAGAAAGTGTACGGGGGTGCAGGCAACAATACCGGAAACCCAGCTGCCGTTATAGGTTTGTACCTTTACTTTATGTGCCGGAACTGAATAAGGCGCCCATCCCCCCTGGGGCAGAAAACGGAGAGTTCCATCTGGTTTAATTGCCTGAATAATAAAGCTTACCTCATCGCTGTGGGCATCCAGCATAACGACTGGTTTTTTACCGTCATTTTTATCACGGTTGATGTAAAGATTAAGATTACAGTCATGCCGTACGGTTCCCAGCCGTTTATCAGCAGCATATTTTTCTGCAATTCTGACTACTTCATCTTCGAAGCCGCAGGCGCCATATGCGTTTGACAAAGTTTCAATCAATTTTAATGAATCCATGTATTTTACCTTCCTTTCCCCAAATAGCTCTATATTTTAGCCAATTGCTGATAGTGTATCACAACAAAAAGAGAAGTGCAAGATTTACATGATACAACCAATTATTACATATGTTGAAATGAATCGACTTGAATCCAAATAATTTTGTAGATATTGTTGAAAAATATGGGAAATTATGGTAAAGTTTATTAGTATATATTTTTTAAGTTTTTTTTAATAAACCCAATCGGGTAACTACAAGGGAGGATTTTTTATGAAGAAAAAACTACTAAGTCTGCTGCTGGTAACAGCGATGACAGGCGCAGTCGCGCTTACGGGCTGCGGCGGAAAAGACGCAGGCGGCAGCGGCTCAGGCGACGGCGGCAGCGCCGGAGATCAGGAGGTTATCTTCCAGCTCACGGCAGACGCGGCAACTCTGGATACGATCCAGACATCTACAATGGCGGATCAGCGCAGTGCTGCGCCAATTTATGAGGGACTGTTAAGAAGACAGCTGGACGACGAAGGAAATCTGATTCTTGTTCCGGGTGCAGCAGAATCCTATGATGTGAACGATGATGAGACAGTTTATACCTTCCATCTTCAGCCGGAAGGTAAGTTTAGCGACGGAACACCTGTAACTGCAGAGGATGTTGTATATTCCTGGAGAAGGGCGTTTGATCCGGATCTTGCGTCTCCCCAGTCCTGGCAGCTTCAGGATATGGTTTTAAATGCAAAGGAATGCTTCGAAGGTGAGAAGCCTCTTGAGGAGCTTGGAATCAAGGCAGTTGATGAGAAGACCGTTGAGGTAACGCTGACTTCTCCGAATCCGAATTTCCTTACCGTACTGACTTTCCCGTTTGCAAGAATTGTCAGCAAGGAGTTCGTAGAGAGCAAAGGAAATAAATTCGGTTCCTCTGTAGAAGATGTTATGGGATCCGGACCGTTTAAGTTAGTTCAGTGGGATACTGGATCATCTATGGTGTTTGAGCCCAATGAGAACTACTGGGATAAAGAGAACGTACACCTGAACAAACTGACGCTTCAGGTTGTAGCAGAAGCATCTACTCTTGCACAGGCTCTGATGGGAAAAGAGATTGATATTGCAGAGCTGAATGATACGGACTGGAATGATCAGGTAGATGCGCTGGGGTACTATGAAGTTACAGAGGTACCGCAGATGTCTACGTATTTCTTTGTATTTAATTGTGACAAGCCGCAGCTTAATAACTGGAAGATCCGTCTTGCACTTGCACTTGGTTTTGACCGTGAAAAATATAATGACGAAGTCTTTGACGGAAAGTATATTCCGGCATATTCCTTTTCACCGCCGATTTCTACTGTAGGAGACGAGCTGTGGACAGATGTAGGCGGCGACAGTGTAGACTACTTAAAGACGATTGCAGAAAAATATCCGGATCCAAAAGCGCTTTTGATTGAAGGAATGAAGGAAGCAGGTCTTGGAGAGGATCCATCTGCACTTACAATTAAATATACAACACTGGGAACCACTGAGATTGTCAAAAAGTCTGCTGAATGGATGAAGCAGGAGCTGGAGGCAAATCTTGGAATTAACTTAAGCATTGAATTAACCGAGTGGAACGTAGCATATGATTTGATTGACGCCAGCGATTATGAGATGGCTTTTGGCGGCTGGAATGTAGATTCCGGTACAGAACCTATGCGTTTCCTTAAGCTGTTTGAACAGACAGAAGGATACTATGGCGGAGAGAAGGTTCACTGGACAGGCGGAAAATCAGAAGAATATTCAAAGTATGCCATTGAAATGCAGCAGATTTTTGACCCGGACAGACTGCTTGAACTTTACAAGCTGGCAGAGCCGCTTGTTCTGGAAGAAGCCCCGGTAACTCCGGTATACTTTACAAAACAAAGAACTTTGATTGCAAATAATATTGAAGGCTATCAGGTTCATCCATTCTTACTTCAGGATTTTGTTGGTGTTAAAAAGACAGCTGAATAATCTGTAAATATATCCCTGCCGCTGTTTGGACTATTCACAGGGAAAGACAGTGACAGGGATAATTCATATCTATCTGTTTGGAGTAAGGAGAAAATTATGGGAAAATTCATTTTAAAACGGTTTGTATATGCAGTAATTTCACTTGCTATTATTGCAACCGTATCCTTTTTCTTGATATGTATGAAGCCCGGCGATCCGATTGCCGCAAAGGTTTCACAGCTTCCTGAATCCTCAAGAAAGGTTCTGGTTGTAAAATATGGATTAGATCAGCCCATGTTCACAAGGTTTACAGAATATATGAAGGGACTGATTACGGAAGGGAATCTGGGAGATTCCATTGTTTATGAAGGACGTAATGTTAATATGATGCTGAAAACCAGCGCGGTTGTTTCAGCCAAAATTGGACTTATAGCAATTGCCATTCAGGTTATAATCGGTGTACTTTTAGGCATGATACAGGCGCTTTACAGAGGAAAGCTAAGTGATCAGATCATTCGGGTAATGGTGGTACTGGCTATTTGTATCCCATCCTTTGTATTCTGCGCACTTCTTCAGTATTTTATTGGATTTAAGGGGCAGCTTACACCCATTATGGGATGGGGAAAGCCGGTTCATTATATCCTGCCAGTGGCGGCATACGCAATTCCAGGCATCGCTACCTACTGTAAATATATGAGGACCAGCACCATAGGTGTTTTAGGCGAAGATTATATTTTAACAGCAACGGCAAAGGGCTGCAGCCAGACCCGGCTTGTTTTTAAGCATATATTTAGGAATGCGATTCTTCCGGTTGTTACAATGGTGCCGGTTGCAATCAGCAATGTGTTTGCCGGTTCAATGGTAATTGAAAAGTTTTTCTCTATTCCCGGAATGGGACAGCATTATGTAAAGGCAGTAAGCGATTCCGACCCGTATATGATTCTCGGTATGGCAATTTTCTTTGCACTTACATATATTATTTCGCTGTTTTTTGTGGACGTCCTGTACGGTTTGGTTGATCCGCGTATCCGTGTAGCGAAAAGCGCTGATTAGGAGGAGCTATGGAATTGAATAACAATATAACATTTGCGGAAGATGATTTTGAAGTAATAGGAACAAAGGGCCTTGACGCCGAAAAAATCAGTAAGCCAAGTGTAACCTTCTGGTCAGATGTATGGAGAAGGTTCCGGGCTAACAAGCTTTCAATGCTTGGTTTGATCATATTGATTTTAGTTGTGCTTATGGTATGCTTCGGACCATTTGTTTCAGGAAAAGATTATCAATTTATAGATTACAGTATTAAGAATCTGCGTCCAAATGGGACATATTGGTTTGGAACAGATGAGATGGGACGGGATATATTTACCCGTGTATGTTACGGCGGACGTATTTCAATTATTATTGGTATTGCATGTACCCTTGTAAGCTTCCTGATTGGAAGCACTTTAGGAGGAGTTGCCGGATATCTGGGCGGTAAAATTGATGACTTTATTATGCGTGTCATTGAGATTATAAGCTCCATCCCCTACCTGGTGCTGGTAGTAATCCTTTCCTTTGTTTTAGGAAGGAGTATGTTCTCATTGGTGTTTGCAATGACCATTACGGCATGGACCGGTACGGCCCGTATGGTGCGGGGACAGGTTATGCAGCTTAAGGGACAGGATTTTGTTTCGGCGGCAATCGCTTTAGGCTCCAGCCCGTCAAGAATTATTGTCAAACACCTGCTGCCAAATACGCTGGGTATTATTATTGTAAACCTGACCCTTTCCATACCGAACTTTATATTTTCCGAATCGTTCTTAAGTTACATCGGACTGGGTGTGCAGCCTCCGGAGACAAGCTGGGGAGCATTGGCGTCCCTTTATCAGACGCGGCTGATGTTTGATCCGTATCAGTTGTTTTTTCCGTGTCTGATGATTGTATTGACTGTATTATCTTTTCATCTGATCGGTGACGGACTGACTGACGCACTCGATCCTAAACTGAGAAAGTAGGAGAAAAAATGGCTGAGAAATTGTTAGAAGTAAAAGATTTAGAAGTGTCTTTTAAGACCTACGCAGGCATTGTCAAAGCTGTCAGAGGCGTGAATTTCTATGTGAACAAGGGCGAGACGCTGGCGCTGGTAGGAGAATCCGGCTGCGGAAAGACAGTGACTGCAAAATCAATTATCGGTATTTTAGCAAAGCATCAGACGATGATTAGCGATAAATCCCAGATTATTCTGAATGGAAGAGATATATTAAAGCTCTCTGAAAAAGAGATGAGGAAGGTACGGGGAAATGAAGTTTCTATGATTTTTCAGGATCCAATGACTTCCTTAAATCCAACAGCAAGAATCGGGGCTCAGATTGCGGAAGGAATCCGGCTTCATACAGACAAATCCAAGGAGGATATTTATGGGGAGGTATTACGGCTTTTAGAACTGGTAAGAATACCGAATCCCAAAGTACGGATGAACCAGTATCCTCATGAATTTTCCGGAGGTATGAGACAGAGGGCAATGATTGCTGTTGCATTGGCCTGCAATCCGGATCTTCTGATAGCGGACGAGCCAACCACTGCGCTGGATGTTACAATTCAGGCCCAGATTATGGACTTGATGTCTGATATTCAGAAGGAATTTAACACAGCAATTATTCTTGTTACCCATGATCTTGGAGTGGTGGCAGCCCATGCCCACAGAATCCAGGTAATGTATGCGGGGACATTTCTTGAAAAGGGAACGGTTGATGAGATATTCTATCAGCCCAGGCATCCGTATACAATGGCGCTGTTAAAATCCGTGCCGACCTTGAACATGGAAAATAAGGCGAATCTGTATTCCCTTGAAGGAACGCCGCCGGATCTCCTAAATCCACCGGCCGGATGCGCTTTCGCACCAAGATGCGAATATGGTATGAAAATATGCAGAAAAGCTGTACCGGAAAATACAGTATTTTCTGACACGCATATCTGTGACTGCTGGATGCTTAGCGAGGAGGCAAAAAAGCGGGGCATCATAGAACTGAGTGGAGGAATCAGGGCATGAGTGAAAAAAAAGTACTAGTAGAGGTGAAGGACCTTAAGAAGCATTTTAAGGTTGGTAAAAATGCAATTTTGAAAGCAGTTGACGGAATTGACTTTAAGATATATAAGGGCGAAACACTGGGGCTGGTAGGAGAATCCGGCTGCGGAAAAACGACCTGCGGCAAGACGGTAATGGGGCTTTACCCGGCAACCTCCGGCGAGATTATATTTGACGGAATCAAGGTGAATGAGCTAAAGGGAAAAGAGAAGAAGGACTTTACAAGAAAGGCTCAGATTATCTTTCAGGATCCCTATTCTTCGCTGGATCCCCGTATGACGGTAGGAGATATTATTGGTGAGGGAATTGATATTCACGGACTCTATACAGGTCAGGAGAGAACAGATAAGATCTATGAGCTGTTAGGTACGATTGGGCTGACAAGTGAGCATGCCAACCGTTTCCCTCATGAATTTTCAGGCGGACAGAGACAGCGTATCGGCATTGCCAGAGCGCTGGCCATAGAACCGGAGTTCATTGTATGTGACGAGCCTATTTCAGCTCTTGACGTGTCCATTCAAGCCCAGATTATCAATCTGTTAATCCGGCTCCAGAAAGAGCGGGAGCTTACCTATCTGTTTATTGCGCACGACCTTTCAATGGTAAAGCATATTTCTGACAGAGTAGGTGTTATGTATCTGGGTAAGATGGTGGAAATGGCGCCTTCCTATGAGTTGTATACAAATCCAAAGCATCCTTATACGGAGGCGCTGATGTCGGCAATACCGATTCCGGATCCTGAGGTGGAGAGAGAAAAGAAGCAGATTAAAATAGAAGGGGAAATTCCAAGCCCTATCAATCCGAAGCCGGGATGCCGGTTTGCATCCAGATGCCGTTATGCAACAGAACTCTGCAGGCAGGAGACGCCAAAGCTTAAAGAAGTAGGACCGGAGCATTTTGCTGCCTGTCATAACAGGTAAATAATTGTATTATATTCTAAACGAAAAAGGACATCCATATGACGGAATGGATGTCCTTTTAATTGTTGTCTATTAAGAAATTGCGTTAACAGCTTTTGTCAAACGGGAAACTTTTCTTGCGCATGTATTCTTATGATATACGCCCTTGCTTCCTGCTTTATTAATCTCAACGATCGCAACCTTTAATGCGTCTGCAGCTAAAGCGGCATCTTTGTTTGCTACAGCTGTCTCAACCTTTTTTACGCAAGTTTTTACTTTTGATTTGATTGCCTTATTTCTGGCAGCTTTTGTTTCGTTTACTAAGATTCTCTTCTTTGCAGATTTGATATTAGCCAATTTGTCCACCTCCAATATCTCATATTTCGACTTTTGTTATCGATTCCTGATTCGTTAGAGCCGGACACGGACGTTCTAACGAAACATACGTATTTATTTTAGTGCACGGGAGTTGTTCTGTCAATACATATTTCCTGAAATATTGTAAAAACTATGGAGTGTAACGGAATACTTATTAAGTGAGGGAGTGCTTAAGATGGTGGAAAAGTATAGTATCAGAACTGATTTGGCTTTGGAACAGAAGGAGAGATTTGAGGCGGATCAGGTCGAGGTGCAGGGAGTAGTGCTTACAGAGGAGGTGGATGAGGAACGGGAAATTAAGGTTACAACCGTAAAAATTGAGACAGAGAACGGGGCTAAGGTGATGCAAAAGCCTGTGGGGACCTATGTTACGATGGAGGCGCCGAATATGGCGGTGCCGGATGAGGATTATCACAGGGAAATTTCAGCGGAGATTAAAAAGCTCTTGGAGCGTTTTCTGGAAAGCGGCAGAAAAGAGTATTCAGCCCTTGTAGTGGGGCTTGGAAACCGAAAGGTAACGCCGGATGCACTGGGGCCCTATGTTGTGGATAACTTAAACATTACCAGACATATTGTAAAGGAATACGGAAAATATGCTATGGGAGAGGAGCATGCGAGACTTGTCAGCGCTATTGTGCCTGGGGTAATGGGACAGACGGGAATGGAAACGGTAGAAATTATAAGAGGGGTTGTAAGCGAGACAAAGCCGGACTTCATTATTGCTATAGACGCGTTGGCGGCCAGAAGCTCAAAGCGCCTGAACCGGACGATTCAGATTGCGGATACCGGAATTAATCCAGGGTCAGGCGTGGGAAATCACAGGAATGCTATCACAGAGGAGACGGTCGGAGTGCCGGTCCTTGCTATAGGCGTCCCTACAGTTGTGGACGCAGCCACTATCGTTAATGATACAATGGAAAATTTTATCGCGGCGCTTGAGGAATCCGAGTCATTAAAAGGGGTAGGCGTTGTCATGCAGGGATACACTGCCGGGGAAAAATACGAACTTGTGAAGGAGCTGATTTCACCCCATCTGAACGGCCTTTTTGTAACTCCAAAGGATATTGATGAAACGGTAAAGCGCATCAGCTATACTATATCAGAGTCTCTGAATATGTTATTTTCAGGTGAATGCATATAAGAAGGAATATTTTCAGGCGGCTGTATTTTTAAAGAGGGACATGCACATAATGGGAAATCTTTCGTCATATAGTGTTAAGACGAAAAATAACAGCGGAGTGATAAGTTGGAAAACGGACAAAAAATCAGCAGAATTCTTATGGCGGCTGCAGGAGGCGTTCTTATATTATATACAGTAATTAATATAGGAGCAGGAATCGGCCTGAAGGGGATCGAAAAATTTTTAGCCGGACCTAACAAGATGCTTCTTGGGCATGTACAGGAGATGTATCTTACCGGATTTTCCTATACGTCCAGGAAGCATCATGTATCCGTGGACGAGTGGGTGGCCGAAAATGCTATGAATCTTATTCCCCTTGGAACTTATGTTAAGAACAGGGAAGAAGTTGAAACAGATGTAGAGGATCGGGCGACCTATGAGATGATTCTTAAAAGACAGGCAAATGACGAAAATGCGGTGGATGAAAATGGGAAGCTTATCGGAGAGGCAGAAGAAGAGCCAAGTGTGGAAACAACAGGCAGTATTGATCTTTCGATTGAAAAGCTGAAAAATTATGAATATCTGATTAGTAATTTTTATACCATTGACAGTACAACAATGACAAGTCCTGAGGAATTAAATGCAGAAGTGCTTCTTTCCAAAGATTTGAAGATTGATAAAGGTACAAAAGGACCTAAGGTTCTGATCTATCATACCCATTCCCAGGAAGGATTTATAGATTCGGTTCCGGGCGATACATCTACAACGATTGTCGGAATGGGTACATATCTCACAGAGCTGCTAAACCAAAAGGGGATTGAGACGATACATCACGAAGGAGTATATGACTTGATTGACGGGGAACTGGACAGGAGTAAGGCCTACGATCTGGCTGAGCCGGAGGTAAAGAAAATACTGGAGGAAAATCCAAGCATTGAGGTTTTGATTGATTTGCACAGAGACGGCGTGGCGGAAGGTACTCATCTTGTGACGGATATTAACGGGAAATCCACGGCACAGATTATGTTCTTTAACGGGCTAAGCAGAACAAAGGCAAACGGGGATATAGATTACCTGTATAATCCCTATATTCAGGATAACCTTGCCTTTTCCCTGCAGATGCAGCTTAAGGCTATGGAATTATTTCCAGGCTTCACAAGACACATCTATTTAAGAGGATACTGCTATAATATGAATATTATGCCAAAAACATTGTTGATTGAGGCAGGGGCTCAGACCAATACCGTTGAGGAAATGAGAAATGCAATGGAAGCACTGGCAGACACACTAGATCATGTGCTGACGCCTTAAAATATATTTGATTCGCACCATATTTTGTGTTAAGATAAATGCAATATGGATAGTGGAAGGATTGGAAGAAATGGCTAAGAAGACTACATATGATGCTGACAGCATTGCGGTACTGGAGGGGCTTGAAGCAGTTCGAAAGAGGCCGGGTATGTATATCGGCAGTGTGTCCACCAGAGGCTTGAATCATTTAATATATGAAATCGTAGATAATGCGGTAGATGAGCATCTGGCAGGTTTTTGTACGGAAATACGCGTAACGCTGGAGCGCGACGGTTCTGCAACAATCTCAGATAACGGACGCGGTGTTCCTGTAGATATGCATGCAAAGGGAGTGTCCGCAGAGCGTATTGTGTATACAACGCTTCATGCAGGAGGCAAGTTTGATGATTCCGTATATAAGACCAGCGGAGGCCTTCATGGAGTAGGTTCGTCCGTTGTAAACGCGTTGTCTTCTTATATGGACGTAGAGGTAAGCCGAGGCGGGTATATCCATCATGACAGATATGAAAGAGGTATTCCGGTTATTGAGCTTGAGGAGGGCCTTCTTCCAAAGCTTGGAAAGACGAAAAAGACCGGAACAAAGATTAATTTTCTGCCGGACGATACGATATTTGAGAAGACGAGATTCCGTGCAGACGAGGTAAAAAGCCGGATGCATGAAACAACCTATCTGAATCCGAAGCTTACGATTATTTTTGAGGATATGAGAGAGGGAAGTAAAGAGAGGGTCGTATATCATGAGCCGGATGGAATCCTGGGATTTATAAGGGAGCTGAATTCAAAGAAGGAAACTGTGCATGAGCCGGTCTATTTTAAAGGGGAGGCGGAAGGAATTGAGGTGGAAGCCGCCTTTCAGTATGTGAATGAGTTTCATGAAAATGTGCTTGGTTTCTGTAATAATATTTATAACGGCGAGGGCGGGACACATCTGACAGGATTTAAGACGACATTTACGACGGCCATTAACCAATATGCAAGAGAGCTTGGGATTTTAAAGGATAAAGACAGCAACTTTACAGGTGCGGATGTCAGAAACGGCATGACGGCGATTATTTCCGTTAAACACCCGGATCCAAGATTCGAGGGACAGACGAAGACAAAGCTTGACAACCCGGACGCGCTGAAAGCGGTAGGCAAGGTGACAGGTGAAGAAATAGTCCGTTATTTTGACCGGAATCTTGACAATCTTAAGAAGGTGATAGGCTGTGCGGAGAAGGCCGCAAAAATTCGTAAGACGGAAGAGAAGGCAAAGACAAATCTTTTGACGAAACAGAAATATTCTTTTGACAGTAACGGAAAGCTTGCAAATTGTGAGAGCCGCGATGCGGAAAAATGTGAGATTTTTATTGTGGAGGGCGACTCTGCCGGCGGCTCTGCCAAGACGGCAAGGGACAGGATGTATCAGGCGATTCTGCCGATTCGGGGGAAAATCCTTAATGTGGAAAAGGCGAGTATTGATAAAATTCTTGCCAATGCGGAGATTAAGACAATGATTAATGCCTTCGGATGTGGATTTTCGGAAGGGTATGGCAATGATTTTGATATTTCCAAGCTGCGGTATGACAAGATTATTATTATGGCAGATGCGGATGTAGACGGCGCGCATATCTCTACCTTGCTTCTTACTTTATTTTACCGTTTCATGCCGGAGCTTATCTATGAGGGACATGTTTATATTGCCATGCCGCCGCTTTATAAAGTAATGCCCAAAAAGGGAGAGGAGGAGTACCTCTATGACGATAAAGCGCTGGAACAGTACAGGAAGACCCATGAAGGCCCGTTTACCCTCCAGAGATATAAAGGATTAGGGGAGATGGACGCAGAGCAGCTTTGGGAGACAACCCTTGATCCGGAAAGGCGGCTCCTTAAAAGGGTGGAGATTGAGGACGCCAGAATGGCTTCCAGTGTAACAGAGATGCTGATGGGCACGGAGGTGCCGCCGAGAAGAATGTTTATCTATGAAAACGCCACGGAAGCTGAGCTGGATGTATAAGGAGAGGAAAAGATGCAGGAATCACAACAGATCATCAGAACGGAATATTCGGAGGTAATGAAAAAGTCTTATATTGATTATGCCATGAGCGTTATTGTTGCCCGTGCGCTTCCGGATGTACGCGACGGCTTAAAGCCGGTGCAGAGAAGAACCTTGTATGACATGCATGAGCTTGGTATCCGTTATGACAGGCCTTACAGGAAATGTGCCCGTATTGTGGGAGATACGATGGGTAAATATCATCCGCACGGCGACAGCTCCATATACGAGGCGCTGGTTGTCATGGCCCAGGAATTTAAAAAGGGCATGATATTAGTGGACGGGCATGGCAACTTTGGCTCCATCGAAGGGGACGGGGCGGCCGCTATGCGTTATACGGAAGCGAGGCTCGCCAGGATTACGCAGGAGGCATATCTTGCAGACCTGGATAAAAACGTAGTAAATTTCCTGCCTAATTTTGATGAAACGGAAAAGGAACCGGAGGTACTTCCGGTGCGGATTCCCAATCTTCTTATAAACGGCGCGGAAGGTATTGCGGTTGGTATGGCTACAAACATCCCCCCTCACAATCTGGGCGAGGTGATTGATGCTGTTAAGGCTTATATGAAAAATGATGAAATCAGTACAAAACAGCTTATGAAATATATAAAAGGCCCTGATTTCCCCACAGGGGGAATTGTAGTCAATAAGGACGAGCTTCTTAACATTTATGAAACAGGTTCAGGCAAGATCAAGCTTCGCGGGAAAGTAGAACTAGAAGAGATGAAAGGCGGAAAAAGCCGTCTTGTTATATCAGAAATTCCTTTTACGATGATAGGAGCGGGAATCGGAAAATTTCTGAATGATGTCTGCGGGCTGGTAGAGTCAAAGAAAACATCAGATATTGTGGATATATCCAATCAGTCTTCAAAAGAGGGAATCCGTATCGTCATTGAACTTAAAAAGGGAGCAGATGTAGAAAACCTCAAAAACATGCTGTATAAGAAAACCCGTTTAGAAGATACCTTTGGCGTCAATATGCTGGCGGTTGCCGGAGGAAGACCGGAGACAATGGGCCTAAAGAGAATTATTGAGCATCATGTGGACTTCCAGTTTGAGCTTGCTACAAGAAAGTATAAAACACTTCTTGCAAAGGAGCTTGATAAAAAGGAGATTCAGGAAGGGCTTATTAAAGCCTGTGATGTCATTGATCTGATCATTGAAATTTTAAGAGGCAGCCAGTCTGTGAAGGATGCCAAGGAATGCCTCACAAAAGGCGTGACGGAGAATATTAAGTTTAAATCAGGTATTTCAAAGAAAATGGCGGCCATGCTGCGCTTTACGGAGCGTCAGGCAGCGGCTATTCTGGAAATGCGGCTTTATAAGCTGATTGGCCTTGAAATAGAAGCTCTTATGAAGGAACATGAGGAAACTCTGAAAAATATTTCCAAATACGAGGACATTTTAAATAATTATCATTCAATGTCAGACGTGATTATAGCGGATTTGGATAAGATAAAAAAGGAATATGGACGAAAGCGGCGCACGGTAATTGAAAATGCCGAAGAAGCGGTATATGAGGAAAAGAAAATCGAGGAGCAGGAGATCGTGTTCCTTATGGATCGTTTCGGCTATGCGAAAACTGTGGACACTGCGGCTTATGAGAGGAATAAAGAGGCGGCGGACACAGAGAACAAATATATTATAACCTGTATGAATACAGGCAGGCTCTGTGTGTTTACAAATAATGGGAAAATGCATCAGATTAAGGTGTCGGATCTTCCCTTTGGAAAATTTCGGGACAAGGGACTTCCCATTGATAATGTAAGCAATTATGACAGCTCACAGGAAAACATTGTCTATATCTGCGACTCCGAGCAGATGCGTTATGCTAAATTCCTGTTTGCTACAAAACAGGGGATGATCAAGCGGGTAGAGGGAGAAGAATTTCAGGTAGCGAAGCGTACCATTGCGGCGACGAAGCTTCAGGAGGAGGACGAGGTGGTAAGCGTCCAGGTGCTGAACGACAGCCATCAGGTAGTTCTGCAGACAAAAGAGGGCTTTTTCCTAAAATTTCCGGCAGAAGAGGTTACCGGGAAAAAGAAGGGAGCCGTAGGTGTAAGAGGAATCAAGCTTAAGAAGAAGGACGAGCTTGAAAAGGTGTATCTGTTTGAAGAAGGGACAGAGTGTAAAGCAGCCTTTGGGGACAAGGAGATTAGCCTTAACCGGCTCAAGACAGGAAAAAGGGACGGAACCGGTACAAAAGCAAGAGGATAAACAGAAAAAGGAGTAAAAAACCTTGATTTTTTCATAAATCAGTGCTATACTGCTCTACAGTTACATAAAAGTCTGGCAGAAGAGTGAACGGAAGTTCACTCTTCTTTGTTGGAGCGAGTATATCAGGAAAGGGAGTTTTGTGTTGTCAAAAAGAGAAGTTTATGAACAAAAGACAGAAGCGATTCTATTTCCAATAGTGGAGGAATATAATTTCGAGCTGGTGGATGTAGAATATGTGAAGGAAGGCGGTACGTGGTATCTGCGCGCGTACATTGATAAGCCGGGCGGCATTACAGTAAATGACTGCGAAACAGTCAGCAGAAGGTTATCGGAAATTCTGGATGAGAAAGATTATATTGAGGATTCCTATGTGTTGGAGATCAGCTCCCCGGGTCTTGGAAGACCGCTTAAAAAGGAGAAGGATTTTAAAAGAAGTCTTGGCAAAGAGGTAGAGATAAGAACCTACCGTATGATAGATAAGAGTAAAGAGTTTACCGGAATTTTAAAAGCTTACGACGACAGTACAGTAACGGTTGAACTTGCAGATAAAACTCTGAAAACATTTGAAAAAGGCGGGATAGCGCTTATCCGCCTTGCGTTCGATTTTTAAGATAGGAGGAAAAGGGAAATGAACACAGAATTATTAGAAGCGTTGACTATATTAGAGAAGGAAAAGGATATCAGTAAGGAAACACTTCTTGATGCAATTGAAAATTCACTTTTAAATGCCTGCAAAAATCATTTTGGCAAGGCAGATAATGTAAAAGTAATCATGGATAGACAGACCTGTGATTACAAACTATATGCGGAGAAGACGGTTGTTGAGGATGTGGAGGATCCGGTTGAGCAGATTAGTATAGAGGATGCGAGGAATATAGACGGTAAATACGATATCGGCGATATTGTTCAGATTCCGATTGAGTCAAAATCCTTCGGACGCATCGCAACGCAGAATGCGAAAAATCTTATTTTGCAGAAAATCCGGGAGGAGGAAAGAAAGGTTGTATATGACCAGTATTTTGAGAAGGAAAAGGATATTGTAACAGGCATTGTACAACGTTATGTGGGAAGAAATGTGAGCATCAATCTTGGCAAGGCGGACGCTATGCTTACCGAAAATGAGCAGGTGAAGGGAGAAGTGTTTAAGCCCACCGAGCGTATTAAGCTGTATGTGGTTGAAGTGAAGAATACGACAAAGGGTCCCAAAATTCTTGTTTCCCGAACACATCCGGAGCTTGTGAAGCGGCTCTTTGAGTCAGAGGTGACGGAAGTAAACAGTGGCGTAGTAGAGATTAAAAGTATTGCAAGAGAGGCGGGAAGCAGAACTAAAATTGCAGTATGGTCCAACGATCCGGATGTAGACCCAGTAGGAGCCTGCGTCGGCATGAACGGTGCAAGGGTAAACGCCATTGTAAATGAGCTTCGGGGAGAAAAGATCGACATCATTAACTGGAGTGATAATCCGGCGATTCTTATTGAAAATGCACTTAGTCCGGCAAAGGTTATTTCTGTTATGGCGGATCCGGATGAAAAGGCAGCCAGTGTTATCGTTCCGGATTATCAGTTATCCCTTGCAATTGGTAAGGAGGGACAGAACGCAAGGCTTGCGGCAAGACTCACCGGGTATAAGATTGATATTAAGAGTGAGACACAGGCGATTGAATCAGGAGAGCTTCCGGAGAATTATATGGAACTTAGTGAAGGCGTATATGAACAGGAAATGTACGAAGAGGGCTATGAGGAGGCTTACGGAGAAGATTATGATTCGTATGACGGAGAGTCCGGCGGCGAGTTTGAGGAAGATGATGAGATTCAGTTTGAGGAAGCAGAGGAATAGGTGAATCATTGGGCGGAAACAGAAAAGTGCCTATGCGTCAATGTGTAGGCTGTCAGGAAATGAAGAGTAAAAAGGAAATGATACGTGTTATCAGGACAAATGAAGGAGAAATTCTTCTTGATGCGACAGGGAAGAAAAACGGCCGGGGAGCTTATATCTGTCCGGACTTAGAATGCCTTCGGAAAGCAATTAGAAATAAGGGATTAGAGCGTTCTTTTAAGCAGATGATTCCAAAGGAGGTTTATGAGGCGTTAGAAAGGGAGATGGAAAGGCTTTGAGACAGAATAAGACAGCAGGGCTTCTTGGTTTGGCAGCCAGAGCAGGAAAGCTTGTAAGCGGTGAGTTTTGTACAGAAAGAGAAGTGAAGTCAGGGAAAGCAGCGCTTGTGCTTGTGGCAGACGATGCGTCAGATAACACAAAAAAAAGGTTTAAAAATATGTGTGACTTTTATAAAGTGCCGATTTATTTTTATAAAGATAAAGACACCTTGGGGCATGCAATAGGGAAAGAATTCAGGGCATCACTGGCCGTGCTGGATCAGGGGTTTGCCGGAAGTATTAGAAAGCATTTAGAGACAGAGGGTAATACAATTGCATAGAGGAGGTAGTGTATATGTCAAAAATTAAAATATACGAATTAGCGAAGGAATTGGGAAAACCCAGTAAAGAGCTGGTAGAGTTTCTGATAGGAAAAAATATAGAGGTAAAAAACCACATGAGCGCAATCGAGGCGCCGGAGGCGGAGATGGTACGAAATTCCTTTGGAAAAAAGGAAAAGACAGAGACCGAGGCAAAGGAGACTTTGAAACAAGGGGCGCCAAAAAAGAAAAATATTGTGCAGGTATTCCGGCCCCAAAATACCCAGAGCGGCGGGAGACGGGGGCAGGCAAGACATCCGGGTGCAAAACCTGTGCAGCAGATGGGCAGGCCCGTGCAGGTGAATAACGGACGCCCGTCTAAGACAGCGGCTCCCGGTGCAAAGCCTGCGTCTTTAAAGCCGCTGAGTGAGAAGGCAAGAGCAGAGCATATACAAGAAACGGACAGGAAGACTGGGGTGAAAGTCCAGCCGGAAAATAATGTACAGCCGGCAGATACGAAGCCGGCAGAAAAGATGCAGGAGCCAAAGCTTCAGGCCGAGAAGCAGCAGCCAGAAATGGCGGCAGAAAAGCGGGCGCCTGAAATAAAACAGGAAAAAACAGGGAAAGGACAGCCGTCTTCCGACAGACATTCTGAGCGTCCCCAGGGAGACAGAAGGGAGCACGATCAGGATAGCCAGAACCGTCCGCGGGGAGACAGAAGGGAAAGAGGCAGCCGTCCCCAAGGAGATAAAAGAGAGGGAGGCAGCCGTTTCCAGGGAGACAGAAGAGAAGGAGGCAGCCGTTTCCAGGGAGACAGAAGAGAAGGAGGAGGCCGTTTCCAGGGAGACAGAAGAGAAGGAGGCAGCCGTTTCCAGGGAGACAGAAAAGAAGGAGGCAGCCGTCCCCAGGGAGACAGAAGAGAACGTGATCAGGCCGGACGTCAGGATAGATTCCGGGGAGACAGAAATCAAAACAGCCGGGGAAATGAAAGAGGCAGTTTTGAGAGGAACCAGGGAGAAAGAGGTTCCTACGAAAGGGGGCAGGGCCGCGGAGGCAGACCAGGAGAAAACCGCGGAGACAGAACCGACAGACGTTCATCTATTCCGGCGCCCATCGTAGAAGGTCAAAAGCCGCAGCGCAGTAAAGGAAAAGGTAAGGACGACCATAAGAAAAAAGATTTCCGCCGTGATGACGATGGAATGAGCAAGGGCAAGAAAGGAAAGCTTGAGCCGAAGCAGCAGCTTCAAAAGCCGCAGCCGAAGGAGCAGAAGCAGGAGGAGAAGATCAAGTCTATTGTAATTCCGGAAATGCTTACGATTCAGGAGCTTGCGGATAAGATGAAGGTTGTTCCTTCTGTAATTGTAAAAAAACTGTTCATGCAAGGAAAGATTGTTACGGTTAATCAGGAAATTGACTATGAGACAGCAGAGGAAATTGCATTAGAGTTTGAGATTCTTTGCGAGAAAGAAGAAGTAGTAGACGTCATTGAGGAGCTGCTTAAAGAGGATGAGGAAGACGAAAGCAAGATGAAGAAGCGTCCGCCTGTAGTTTGTGTTATGGGCCATGTCGACCATGGAAAGACTTCCCTTCTTGATGCGATCCGCAATACAAATGTGATTGGAAGAGAGGCCGGAGGCATTACCCAGCATATAGGCGCATCGGTTGTTGAAGTTAACGGGGAAAAGATTACATTCCTTGATACGCCGGGTCATGAAGCCTTTACAGCAATGCGGATGAGAGGAGCAAACTCTACCGATATTGCCATTCTTGTTGTTGCGGCAGACGACGGCGTTATGCCGCAGACCGTGGAGGCAATCAATCATGCAAAAGCGGCCGGAATTGAGATCGTTGTCGCAGTGAATAAAATTGATAAACCAAGCGCTAATATTGAGCGTGTAAAACAGGAGCTTACAGAATATGAGCTGATTGCAGAGGACTGGGGCGGAAGCACCGTCTTTGTTCCGGTGTCTGCAAAGACAGGGGAGGGATTAGAGGAACTTATGGAAATGCTTCTTCTGACTGCGGAGGTTATGGAGCTTAAGGCAAATGCGAACCGCCGTGCACGGGGGCTTGTACTGGAGGCCGAACTTGACAAGGGAAGAGGTTCTGTAGCCACTGTTCTTGTACAAAAGGGAACATTACGCATCGGCGACGCTATTGCTGCTGGTTCTGCACACGGCAGGGTCAGGGCCATGATGGACGATAAGGGTAGACGTGTGAAGGAGGCAGGGCCGTCTACACCGGTGGAAATTCTCGGATTAAACGATGTGCCGAATGCAGGAGAAGTATTTGTAGGATGCGGTAATGATAAAGAGGCAAGAAGCTTCGCCGAAACATTTATTGCACAGAGTAAAGTGAAGCTTCTTGAGGATACGAAGTCAAAGCTTTCCCTGGACGATTTATTTACGCAGATTCAGGAGGGGAATTTAAAGGAGCTTGGTATCGTAGTAAAGGCAGACGTACAGGGTTCGGTTGAAGCTATAAAGCAGAGTCTTCTGAAGCTTTCTAATGACGAGGTTGTCATCAAGATTATTCACGGAGGAGTAGGTGCGATTAATGAGTCAGACGTCAGTCTTGCATCTGCGTCAAATGCCATTATTATAGGCTTTAACGTCCGTCCGGATGCGACTGCAAAAGAAACGGCAGAACGTGAAGGCGTGGATATACGTCTGTATCGTGTGATTTATAATGCAATTGAGGATGTGGAAGCGGCGATGAAAGGGATGCTGGATCCGGTGTTTGAAGAAAAGGTACTTGGTCATGCAGAGGTGCGCCAGACCTTTAAAGCATCCGGAGTCGGTACAATTGCAGGTTCCTATGTGCTGGACGGTACATTTGAAAGAGACTGTTCCGTACGTCTTACAAGAGACGGGATTGTCATCTTCGAGGGACCGCTTGCATCCCTGAGACGCTTCAAGGATGATGTAAAAGAAGTAAGAGCAGGGTACGAATGCGGATTTGTATTCGCAGGCTTTAATGATATCAAAGAGGGCGATCTGGTAGAATCCTATAAGATGGTTGAGATACCTAGATAGGCATCACCCTGTTCCATGTGAAAGAAAGGAAAGAAAATTGAAAAAAAGAAGTATTAAGAATACAAGAGTTAATACGGAGGTGCAGCGGGAACTCAGCAACATTTTAAGAGGCGGCATAAAGGACCCGCGGGTAGCGCCGTGGACTTCGGTGACAGCAGTAGAAGTAGCGCCGGATCTTAAGACCAGTAAGGCATATATCAGTGTCTTGGGGGACGAAAAGGCGCAGGCAGATACGCTGGCAGGGCTTCAGAATGCAGAGGGATATATTCGCAGGGAGCTTGCAAGGACGCTGAACATGCGCAACACACCGGAGATCAGATTTGTGCTGGACCAGTCAATTGAATATGGAGTAAATATGTCAAAGAAAATTGATGAAGTAACAAAAGGCTTGAAGACAGAGGGTGAAGAAGATGCTTAAAAAAATGCTTGCACATGCAGACAGTATTGCCATCGGAGGACATATAAGACCAGACGGAGACTGCGTAGGATCCTGTATGGGATTGTATCAATATATCAGGGATAATTATCCGGAAAAAAAAGTAGATGTATATCTGGAGGATATCCCCGAGCCCTTTGCATTTCTTGAAGGTACGCAGGAGATCCGCCATGATATTCCGGAAGGAAAAGGGTACGATCTGTTTATTTGCATGGACTGCGGGGACAAGGAAAGGCTTGGATTTTCAGTACCGCTTTTTGAAGGTGCAGAAAATACACTTTGCATAGACCACCATGTCAGTAACGGGAGTTTTGCTGTAAGTAATTACATTATCCCGGATGCAAGCTCTACCTCTGAGCTGGTATTTCAGCTTATGGATAAAAGCAAAATCAGCAGGACTGCAGCAGAGGCGCTGTATCTTGGAATTGTACATGATACAGGTGTTTTTCAGTATTCCTGCGCGGGGCCGTCCACCTTTGAGGCTGCAGCAGAGCTTTTAAAAAAAGGGATTGATGCGCCGGGAATTATCCGGGATACCTATTATGTAAAAACCTATGCACAAAACCAGATTCTTGGAAGGGCGCTTATGGAAAGCATTCTGTTCCTTAATGGAAAATGTATTGTATCCTATATTAGAAAAGCTACAATGGATTTCTACCGGGTAACACCAAAGGAATTGGACGGGATTGTCAGCCATTTAAGAAATACCAAAGGCGTACATGTGGCGGTATTTATGTATGAACTGGAGCCGGAGGTATATAAGGTAAGCCTCCGCTCTGACGATTTGGTAGATGTAAGTATGATTGCAGCGCAGTACGGCGGCGGCGGACATAAAAAGGCGGCGGGCCTTGAAATGCATGGCAACTTTTACAGCGTTATTAACCGGTTATCGGCACAGATCGAAAAACAGCTGAGGGATGCTTTATGATTCATGGCATTTTGAATGTGTACAAGGAAAAGGGGTATACCTCTCATGATGTTGTAGCAAAGCTCCGGGGGATAACCGGACAGAAAAAAATCGGGCATACGGGTACATTGGATCCGGATGCATCCGGCGTCCTTCCGATATGCCTCGGGAGGGCGACGAAGCTTTGCGGTATGCTGACAGATAAGGACAAATGCTATGAGACCGTTATGCTTCTCGGCATGGAGACAGATACCCAGGACATTACAGGAAGAGTGCAAAGGAGAGGCGATATCTCAAAGGTTACAGAGGATATGATCCAACAGGCGGTTAAAAGCTTTGAGGGTATTTACGAACAGATTCCCCCCATGTATTCGGCGCTTAAGGTGAACGGAAGGAAGCTTTACGAGCTTGCAAGGGAAGGGAAAACCGTAGAGCGTAAGCCAAGAAGAGTAACAATATATAAAATAGATATTCTGAAAATAGATCTTCCCCGGGTGCATATGAGAGTGTTCTGTTCAAAAGGAACTTATATCCGGACCCTTTGCCGTGATATAGGAGAGAGGCTTTCATGTACGGCCTGTATGGAGGAGCTTGTGCGCATGCAGGTGAGTGATTTTGTAATAAAAGACAGTGTTACGCTTTCTGAGATTGAAGACCGAAAGAAAAACGGCACATTGGATGAGATCATTATTCCTGTGGATCAGATGTTTTCCGATATAGGACAGGTTACCGTAAAGAATGAATGGAGGAGAATGGTTCTTAACGGAGGCCCTTTTCCGGAAGACGGCGCGGAGAAAGAGAATGTCTTTTCTGATCTTGAAAGAGTCAGGGTATACGACCGGGAAGGAAGATTTATCGGAGTATACAGCTACAGAGAAACAGAAAAAATATTCACGCTTGTTAAGATGTTTTGTATTATGGAGAGGGACTAAAAAATGCAGTATGTAAAGGGTCTGAATAAGTATAGGGACGATGGAAGAAGCGCGGTGACATTTGGAAAGTTCGACGGTCTTCACCGCGGACATCAGGAGCTTGTGAGGACTGTGAAGGAATTAGGTGAAAAAGAGGATGTAAGCAGTATAGTCTGTGCCTTTGATATGAATCAGAGGAATGTACTTATGACAAAAGAAGAACGCCTGCTGCATTTGGAAAATGAGGTTGATTATCTGGTGGACTGCGCGTTCACGAAGGAATTTATGGAGATTTCAGCAGAAGATTTTATCAGAGACATTATCAAGGGGGTGTTTCATGCTGAATTTGTAGTGGTAGGAACGGATTTTCGGTTTGGGTACGGCAAGCGGGGAGATATTCATATGCTGGCGGCATATGAAAAAGCATGTGGGTATGAACTGATTGTTATAGAAAAAAAACGCTATCAGGATCGTATTATCAGCAGTACGTACATCAAAGAAACGCTGAAGGAAGGCGCGGTGTCAAAAGCAGAGCGTATGCTGGGATATGGATACGGCATATCAGGAATTGTTGAGCCGGGGAGAAAACTGGGAAGGACACTTGGTTTTCCAACCTTAAATGTTCTATGGCCGGAAGGAAAGCTGGTTCCTCCAAGAGGAGTGTATCTTTGCCGTGCTTATATAGATGGAAGAAGCTATAATGGGATTTCAAACATCGGTGTGAAGCCTACCGTATCAGATGAAGAAAAGGTGCGTATCGAGAGTTTCTTATTTGAATACAATGCAGATGCTTACGGTAAGGAGGTTATGTTTGAATTAATAGAATATGTGCGCCCGGAGCAAAAGTTTAGGGGGAAAGAAGAGCTCAAGGCGAATGTAGACCGTAATATTGCTTATGGTAAGAAATACTTTGGGATAAAGTGATAAAGGAGAGTACAGATGAGTATTACAGAAGTTTTTACGCTGTTTGGAGGATTAGGTTTTTTTCTCTTTGGCATGAAGCTTATGAGCGAGGGCCTGGAAAAGGCGGCCGGCGCTAAGATGAGAGGAATTCTTGAGTTTTTTACAAAAAACCGGTTTATCGGTATGGTAGTAGGCATTGTATTTACTGCGATCATCCAGTCTTCTAATGCAACTACGGTTATGGTAGTAAGCTTTGTAAATTCGGGTCTTATGACACTTATGCAGGCCACGGGAGTTATTTTGGGAGCCAATATTGGTACTACGGTGACCGGGCAGCTGATTGCCTTTAATCTGTCGGATATAGCGCCGCTGGTTGTTATTATAGGTGTTATCATGGTGATGTTCTGCAGGAAGCAAAGCGTAAAAAAGATCGGGGAGGTTATTCTTGGGTTCGGTATTCTTTTTATGGGACTGCGCATTATGGGAGAGAGCATGCAGGCTGTGAAGGAATCGCCGCGAATCCTTGAATTCTTAAGCTCACTTTCAAGTCCGTTTTCCGCGATATTGGTAGGCTTTCTTATTACGGCAGTACTGCAGAGCTCATCAGCGACGGTAGGTATTATTCTTCTCATGGTATCCCAGGGGCTTTTAGCCTTTACTATATGCCCGTTCATGATTCTGGGATGTAATATTGGTTCCTGTGTGTCTGCTCTTGTTGCAAGTCTGAGCGGGAAGAAAGATGCAAAACGCGCGGCCCTTATTCATTTTCTCTTTAACGTAATCGGCTCTGCAGTTATGTTTCTTATTTTACTTGCGGCGCTGGAACCGATTACCAATGGGCTTCTGTACATTTCAGGAGGAAATCTTGCCCGTGCCGTTGCCAATGTACATACTCTTATGAAAGTATTTGAGGTTGCAATGCTGTTCCCATTTATGGGATGGATTGTAAGGGCCACATATAAGATTGTGCCGGGTTCAGATGAAATTGAAGACGAGTATGAGCTTCAGTATATCGGAAAAGGCAATATTATGGCGCCTACAACGGCATTTTCCAACGGTGTTCATGAGATTACCCATATGGGAAGGATCGCGATTGAAAATTTAAAGACTTCCATGCATACCTTATGCGAGCTGGATGAAAAAGAAATCGACGATGTATATAAAAGAGAAGAATATATTGACTTTTTGAACCGGAAAATTACAGACTATCTTGTAAAAGTGAACGAGATTGAACTGCCTATCGCAGATGCAAGATTAATCGGCGCTTTATTTCATGTTGTGAACGATATAGAAAGAATTGGGGATCATGCTGAAAATTTTGCAGATTCGGCCAGAGACCGTATTGAGAGGGGTATTGAATTTAGCGAAAAGGCGAAAAAGCAGCTGCAGGATATGACGGAGGAGGTCGTACAGATTCTGGAATACTCTCTTGATATGTTCATGAACCGGAATCCAAGGCATATGCAGGACATTCTTAATCTGGAAGACAATATTGATGAAAGAGAGAGAAAATTACAGCGTGCCCATGTAAAACGCCTTACAAAGAATAAATGTACCCCGGAGGCGGGAATGCTGTTTTCAGATACCATATCCGGACTTGAGCGTGTGGCAGATCATGCAACAAATATAGCTTTTGCAATTTTAGATCCGGATAACAGTGTATCAGAGGAGGAAGAGGAAGAATAATTTTGTAGAAATTCTTTACTTTATGCTGAACTTATGCTATACTGTCCAGGTAAAAACAGCCGATGTTCGGTAATCGGATTACTCCACCCGTTACTTAATGTCAGGCGGTATGAAGAGTTTAAAGGAGGAGATCTAGATGGTTTCAAAAGAAAGAAAAGAGCAGATTATTGCAGAATATGGAAGAACAGAGGGTGACACAGGTTCACCGGAGGTTCAGGTTGCAATTCTTACAGCAAGAATTAATGATCTGACAGAGCATTTTAAAGCAAATCCGAAGGATCATCATTCAAGAAGAGGACTTCTTAAAATGGTAGGTCAGAGAAGAGGACTTCTGGCATATCTTAAGAAGACAGATATCGAAAGATATCGTTCACTTATTGAAAGATTAGGACTGCGTAAGTAGTCCGGATAAAATTCCTGCCGGGTAACGGCGGGAATTTTTTAAATAAATATGTAATTGAAAAAATTGGAAAATAAATTTAAAAAGTTGTTGACAAATTAATTTTGCCGTAGTACAATAGTTATTGTTCTGAGGAACACAATAAGAAATGCGACAGTGGCTCAGTTGGTAGAGTACGACCTTGCCAAGGTCGGGGTCGCGGGTTCGAACCCCGTCTGTCGCTCTCACAGATACCATAGAAATTCATTTCTATGGTATCTGTTTTTAGTGTAAATACTAAAATAACTGGAACCGGTCTATGGCTGCGCCAAAGCATCCGGCAAACCCGTCCTGTCCATTACCTGTCTCATCATCAAACTGCCAAGGATAATATCCGGAATTAACAGGTGATACTCTATACTGTGCTCTCTGATATCCGTATTTTGATACAATATCTTCAGGGGTGTCATAATACACCCGGACGGCATCAATTGCTTTCCCGTTTCCGGCATATCCGTTATTGTGATTCTTCCAGTCATATCCCGTAACCCACGGCAGCCATCCGCCGCCAAGAATATGTACCTGATACTTTACGCTGCCTTTATTTACTTTTATGGCGGCATTTGCAATGGACCTGCCTGTAATACCGGCAAAATCTTCTAAATTATTTACAGGTGGCAAGATAGTCCCGTCTGTAAGCTGTACGGCATATGTAAATATAATCCCCGGATTCCCTTTCGATACCATAGACGCTGCATGAAAGACTGTATTGCCGGATGTATTATGTACAGGAACGCTTACATTTTCTCCCATAAACTGTTTGATACGGGAAATGAAGTAAGCTTTCGTATTAGAAGCTCCGTGATGGATTTCTACAGAACGATGCGGACATGCTGTGGCGGCTACTTCCTGATGCAAACGGATGGTGCCTGCATTTGGAATGATTCCATACTGTTTACATTTTTGAGCCGCCAGCCTTAATGCAGTTTCTTCGTTTTTCTTAAAGACTTCCAGATTTCCCATACTCTGGCAGACTTCGATAGACAGATAGTTCATATTACCATCATAATCAGCACAATGCCATGCTCCATATTTATCATCTTCTGCCTGAACCGTGCCGTCAGAGCATACATAATAATGCGCAAATCCATTTTCCAGATTATGTGTTGGGAGCCAGTTTCTATAATGTGCCGCATCTGCATAGCCGCTTCCGGCATCATTGTGAATAAATATGCCTTTTGGGTTTCTTCCTCGGTTTCCCGCAATTCCTTTACAAATACTCATTTTAAATGTTCCTTTCTTCATCAAAAAGCCATACGCCTCCGATCATCTGGTCAGGTTCGGTTTCACTGTCACAGATAAAGTTATGCAGTATATTAAATAGGTTACGTGTGTTTCCGTAATTGTCCACGCCGGCAATGTCGCCGCCTACCTGGAGCTTTGCGGCTGTATTTGCAAAATCAGGAGCCTTGTTGACTGTCACCAGACCGTCTTCAAAAATATACATGGGAGCAATTCCGGCGGATACAGTAACTATAAATGTATCGCTGTATAGGTTGTCGGCGATAACAAACTCGATATTATACGACTTTGATGAATCAAGCTGCAGGAATTGGATATCGGAATATACTGCCTTTTTATCGTCGTTAAAATCACTTAGTATTGGATGAATAGCAGTATATGCAGAGGGAAAAGCCTGTCCAACCTCACAGTATCTGTATTTTAATGTAAGCTCTGAGTTCTTCTGTACATTTCCTATCATTAATTTTGCATAATATCCAGTTAGTGATAAAGAAGTCTGTGCTTCATAATCATTCAGGCGCTTTACGTCGATTACATCCAAAATCGGTTTGTGGTAGGGTATAACATAAAAATGCTCAGAAATCTTGTCCGAGACATTGCCTCTGCTGTCTACGGCATAAACGTCCAGCAAGTATGTTCCGGATATCCCAAATGCGCCCAGGTCCATCGTTACCGTTTCATTGGGAGAGAAATCCTTTTCAACCTTCTTATTAAAGCTTCCGCAGGTAATATCACAGACATATTTGGTAATTGCCGCCGCATTTTTTGCTATTGCTTTATTGTCCGGCGTGATGGATACCTGCATGTTGCCGTAATTTTGAGGCATGTGTATTTCACCCAACAAATTTTTTATGTTTTCAATCGTATTGCTGCAGGTGCAGGCATGAAAGGAAGGACTGCTGTCTGTAACTTTCATAACGCCTGTCTTTGTTCCGGTATAATCAACGCCGCCCAGAGAAACGCCGTATAGGATCCGATAAGGCATGGCGTTTCTTGCCGGACATTTCTCATACAGCTGAGAAGCAATGTCTGACAGGCTCCATGTATATGATGCAGACTGAATTCCGGCAGCAGAAGCCATTTGAACAAATTCTCCGGTTTCATCCGATACCTCTAATTTTAGATAGGATGCATTATCAGCATAATTACTAAATGTAAGGGTCAGATCCCGGCCAATATCCATATCTATAGATGTATTACTGATGGATGCAATGGGCTTTGTTTTAAACGTTATTTCTGAGCCTGTTGTCCATAAAGACGAATCACTCCGCTGTACACGTATCTTTATTTTGTACGCAGTATCAGGCTTTAATCCGGTTTGTGTAAATGTACCGGATTTTGCACTGCCGGTCCATTTAGAGTTCCATGAGCCTCCGTTTAACGATACATGAACAGCCTTAACCGTGTTGGAGCATGTCCAGGAAAAATTTGCGGAGGTCTGATCAACAGAGGTATTTTTCCACGCGGTAATCGATGTATAACGGGGGATAACGGCACATGTAAAGCTTCCGGCTGCGGACAGGGTTCCAGGAAGCACGCCGTCGCCGAAATAGAGTTTTGCGCTGGCGGACACATTAAGGGCTCCGTCTGCATTGTGTGTAACGGTAAAGGATCTTGAGGCCACGGTCTTCCAGACATTTACCCCCATATTATATTCGAATGTGAAATAGGTATTTCCCGGGTTCTGCCCTGCACAGGAAATATTCCAGTATGCGCTGCCGTTTCCGCTCCAGGAATAATGGGAATAGTCTGTCCGTCTGAACTGAAATGTAACCGTAACGACAGAAGTATTTGCAGAAATATTTTGACTGCTTTCTGAAAAAAGTAATCTTGTTTCATAGGATGCCAATTTTATCACCTCTTTTAAATTTATATTAGCTTTCTCCTCCGGATTTAACAAACGCGATACCAGCCTTTGAAACAGCGTTTTGTGTAACGGATAAAGGGATCATTTTCATGGTGTACATATCAGCTCCCCGTTTTGCATACAATCTCTCTGTGATTGTAGCGTCCTTTTCAAGCTGAAAGATAACATTTCCGTTGTAATAGCCTTTGATCCCGTCCATTTTTAATGTAGAACGCGTTCCCTCCACAGGGTTACTTACCTCAATCCCATCGATGGACAGCGTAACATTCGTCTGCTGATCCGGAACGTCGTCTCCATGATACATGGATAATTTTTTGAATAGAATTTTCCATTCTTCCGCTGTCTGTATCACTTCGGACTGACTTAGAACCTCGTCCTTTAGCGCCTTAAGCTGTGAACGGAGACTATCGATGGTTAACAGGAATTCCGCCTGTACAGTATTCATTTTTTCATCCAGAGTGTCTGTATTTGACTGTATATTTTCAATGTTGCTGAGCATACTTCCGATTTGAACGTCGAAGCTGTCATGGGTCTGTTTCAGAGCGCTGTATATTTGTTCCGTCTCATTTTGAATATGGGAGGATATGGAAGCCATATTCTGCCTTATAGAGGAAAAGGTATTTACAATAGAAGTGTCGTTTAAGTAATAACACTTTCCATGCTCTGTCTCCTCATAAGAGCCCTGCATATCAGAATCAAACAATGTGATCCAGTCTGTTCCGTTTTCAGATACCTGTAATCTATGGTTGTAGCATCGGCTGCCAGAATGCCGGTGCCAGACACAGATAGAGTCAATGTCTTTTCTGATGCTTCCTAAATCCAGCTCCAGGCACTGCCATCCGCCGGATGAGAAAATATAACGCTCGTTATCCATAATCCCGTCTGTGTAGTAATCCAGATGATGCAGTGTGATGATTTCGCCGGTTTCATTTTTGGCGGCGGGGATAATGCCCCTTGCGATGTTAAAATCATTTACATTCACCTGACAGGCAGTCCAGCAGTTGTTTACATCTTCCGAATTTCCATTTAACCAGTCTCTAATATACCGGATTGACGCGATGGGCATGTCTTTTTTCTTAGAAACTGTTGAAGATATCTCGTCGGACTTCAAGGTTAATGAAGTAATATTGCTTTTGTTATCCTCAACCTGCTCTTTGATTTCATCAGCTTTTTGCGTAAATGCAGACGCCGCGGCTTCTACGTAATCCTTTGTTGCATAGGTCGCTGAAACAGCGCTTTCAAAGCCGTCTATATCCTGTTTTGCCTCAGAGATTTTTTCAGATAGCTCCTGTATGACAGAGCCGTCTGCTTTTTGGGAAACCGCAGCTTCTACGTGTGATACTTTATCTGAGATACTTCCTATTGATACCGTATGTTCAGAAATGGTATCACGCAACGTTTTTACAGCAGAGCCGTCATAATTGTTAATTGCTTCTGTGACTTCATTCATGCCGGCCTTCTGAGAAATTGCTTTGGTATTTTTATCAACCGTATCGGAAAGGGCTGTGACGGTATGCTTAACTTCGGTAATTTCTGTAAGGCTGCTGCCGATATCCTGAATGACAGGAACTGTAGTCTGTTCGATGGTATTTATCATATTTCCTGCCTCATACAGGGTACAGCTGATGCGGACCGTTTCTGCAGGAGGAGTAACGGACACAGAGGCTTCGTCAGATGCAGACAGATACAGGTTCGTATAATTTATCCCGTCGCCGGTTATCCTTATGGCAAATCGTCCCTCATAAGGCTTCCTGTTCGTCCCCGTCTTGGAATATGCTGAAAAAGCAATAGAAGAGGGGGAGAGAAGGGCTCCGGATTTTGTGATAATGGGACTTGACGCATCCAGAGAATATACAGTTCCCTCTCCCGAAGAACCATCGTTTGTCTTTGACCATGTAAATCTTTTGGCCAGAGTATGTCCCTCTATTGTGAAAATGAGAGGAATAAATCCTGTGAGAATATCCTTTCCTCCCAGTGTTGAGCCGGATGCAACATTGAATAGGAGCATACCCGCCGAGGTATCTGTGGCAGGCGTATTACCTGCGATTGTCATGCCGTCTGGAAGAAGAGAAGCAGTAACGGACGCCGCAGCCCTGGCTGTACCGCAATATCCGCTGAAAGGGATTTCAATCAGCATATTTTGCTTGGAGCTTCCATTGTCACAGGGAATATTCTGGTATTCGTTTTCAACAGATATGATATAGGATGCGGTATCCTCCACGCGCTCTCCCAGATCCTTTACGGTATTCTGAAGCTGGGTATATGTAACGCCAAGAGCGTTTCCATTTTCATCTAAAATTTCAGTAATGGAAACTTTACCATTCTCATCTGTTTCTACGGTTTTAAATCCAAGTTTCTCTTTTTCAATTGTGTGATCCGCTATCATGCTGCCTGTTATTATTCCATCTCCAATTGCAGATTCCTTTATGCCTGAAGAGTCAATTAATATTCCCTGCCCTGTTTCGTCATACAGGCAGAAAGTAAAATTCCCTTTTGCATCTTTGCCTATCTGTACCCGGACAATGTTGTCAGAATCCCTGAACTGCATGGTGTTTCCGGCAATGGACATTCCCCCGTCCTCTGATTTGACAGAAAATCTGTCTGTAATGATATCGCCGGACTGGAGCATGGATACTGTGATCTGCGAGGCGATGATGTCACGAATCACAGCCTCATCAATATGCACATTTTCAGCTGTGAGGGTGATGATACGGGCCAAATCTGCACTGATATCGCCGGCAAGAAGATGATCAATTGCGGCAACCAGCGTACTTAAGTCATGGAAATTACTGCTGTCTGCGATAATTTTATCGGACGCTATGAGCTTAGACTGTAAATACTCGAAAAATGCATTCTCGCCTTCCATATCCACCACCTTCATCATCCTGGTATTTAACTCATTCACAGAGATTGTTCCGCTTCCGGAAATAATCTGACTGCCGTTAACAGCCATTCCGTTTTCAATCATCTGGTTTACAGAATTTTTAAAGGAGCCGTTTTGCAGCAGTTTTTGAATCAGTCCGGATGTAAGGCCGATTCCTTCATTTGACACATAGTCGGATCCGTTTCCGGAAGACGTATTTTTCCTGTGATTAGATCCTGTGTCCAGTAAGTATGAGAAATCATCTCTTGAGGAACGGGACTTTATCATGTTTGAAAACGTAATATTTAATTTATGATCCATTTTTACAGGGTTATAGGACATAGAAATCACACGTAATTTCACTGCATAGTCGTCTCGGATTCCCAGCCATATAAAATCGCCCAGGTCCAGATTGTCCGTATAATTTCTGTATTCAGGCAGAGCCGTAAAATTATCCAGATCTGCAGCGTAGATGTATTGGGGGACGCTGGCCGCAGACAGATCTTCAGAGGCGGCGTCTGATAATTTTAACTGTTCGTCAATGGCAGTTACGGCATTATCAGAGGACAATAGAAACATATTCGAATTTGTATAATCGCCGTCAATGTATAATTTCGACAGCGCTTCCAAATCGCCGGGGGTAAAATAAAGCTCTCCGCTGCGCCAGACTGCCTTGTCTACCGATTCTGCAAGCTCTTTCCTGGTTCGATTATATTCATTTAACAGGCCGGAAGCCTCCTCAATCTCTTCCTGACGCTGCTTATATGCCTCCTGGCATCCGCCTGCATAAGCTGCGTCCAGCTGGTTCAATGCGTCCAGGTATTTTTCATACATTGCGGTATGATAATCCTGCGTATGTCCGTTTCCATCCTCATAGGGCGTGTCATACCCGCCCTTTTTACATACGGAAATCACATTTTGATATTCCTCAAGCTTTGCCTGTAATTCATCCAGTCCATATAATTTCCAGTCTGTTTTATAGGAATCAATATACCCGGATTCGTTATCAGAGGAGGGGAGATTCCGGTTGTCTATTTCTATTTGGATAGAGGGTAAGATCACATCCCGAATCTGATAATAATCCTTTGCATCCGCCGAGCTTTTCAGGGCTTCCTCATCAAAGCTTCCCTCCTCATCCACATAGAACTGCTCATAGCCTTTTAACTGGGCCTGATAGTTAGCCTGCGCCTCTAATAGCTGTTGGTCTCTAAATGTACTCCAGTCGGTTGAACAGCCGTCCAGAGGGACGCGGTTTCTAAGTTCGGAAATTACATCTAACTGTGCATTATATAAACGCGTATTCTCTATATATGCTTCCCGTTTATCCTCCACATCCTTTTGCCATAATTTGTATTTTTCAATTACTTCTTTGGACAGATATTTTTCATTTAAAAAGTAGTTCAGGTTCTCAAGGGTTTTCCATCCAAAGTTTACATACTCAATACTAAGATCATCATTCCCGTATACATAATATCTTGTGAAAATATTATTGTCGTCCACATGAATTTCATTTGACTGCTGTAAATTCCGAAATCCAATATTGATATTTGTATCTTTGCCAAGATTTTCAGGACGGTAAGCATGAATCGACATGTTTTCTATGTCAAACAAAAAGACGCAGTTAAAATACTTTGCTGCGTCCTGTGTAAGGAATGAATAGAGATCCTGGGATCCAATATCAAAAGCTCCGGCCTCCTCCGAAAGAGGAACCTGTTTTGTTTTCAGCTCTCCGTTTTCATAATATTTATACGCTTTTGGAATGGAATCTATATACCCTATAGTCCACCCATATAAACCGGATACCTTCATCAATATATCAAGAAGACTTAAATCTTTATTGCCGGGATTATAAAAGGTAATCGGCTGTTTTGCAAATTCAATGCCGCCAATTATATCAACATTTCCCTCTACAAGCATTTCATAAGAATCCGCAGTTCCTTTGTTGATTTTCAGATTTTTAATGTCATGCTGGAGCATCTCAATCTCGCAGGAATTACAGATTACGGATTTTATTTCTTGTTTCCCGTCATTAGAAACAGCGGGAGGCTGGCATATAAACCAGCCTATATTTTCAACATAAATCCGCATTAATTTCTGTACGAGTTCATATCCGTTTGATTCAACCGCCGCGCCGCCGTCACTGATAATATATCGGTCTATATCAAAAGACAGTTCACAGACATTGCCTAATTTGTGAGTGAAGGAGAAGGTATCTTCTCTAACGCCGTTTAGGACGCAGATGATTTTCCTGTTTGGAGTTCCCAAATATACCTTTGCAGGTTCCGGTTGATTGTATTTGTTAAAGCCTATTTTCAATTTTATTCACCAGCCTTCCGTGCTTCTCTATGTGAGATCGTAAAGTCTGCATCTCCATATAATAAAAGCGAATTATTTCCATTGATTAATCTGAGCCAATATATGAAATCTACATCCGAAATACCCAGTTCATCATAAGTAATCATCCTCCCGAGGGCATCTGTAATTAACAGCCTCTGGCAGTCCATAAGGATGTCTAAATTTTCCTTTCCGTTCAGAAACATAAAACCATTTTCAATGATGCGGTATTCCTTTGTATCCTCCATATAAAACGCAGTACATTTCCTTTCCGCCGCATATTTATCAACAAGATAAAACTGTACGGCAGTGTTATTGCACAAAGGAACGATATTAAAGTTCCCCGTGCCGGTGTATTTTACCGTATAGCCGTTTAAAGCGGCATAACTGTCGACAGAGTCCAGCATGGAATCAAACCAGGAGGCCTGCGTCTGTTCCAGGAGGCCGTTATCAAGAAGGATGCAGTCTGATAAATTACACAGATAGATCTGTCCGTTCCTGTTGGGATGTATTTTTATCCGGGGATAGCAGTAATTCTCCAGTTCATCGCTGTTGTTGACCACAAGCATAGGTTCATATGTTTTTATTGATTTTGTGTTGATGATATTGTCTGTAAAACCGAAGGGGGTGGTGCAGGTGAAATAGAATCTTAAGCCATA